>CAJXPD010000062.1 GCA_913057785.1 uncultured Lewinella sp.
ATGCTCCTAGTTCCGACCAGACTACCGGCCTTCGAAAAGTAGCTGCTCCCGGTCGCCACGGCAGCAGCGGAAGTTGGACCTTTAACAACCTGCCGGATGGTCAATACGCTTGGCAAGTGCAAGCCATCGATCACTTCTATAGCGGAAGTCCCTGGGCATCCGGAGATTTCCAAATAGGAACGGCCCCATGCCCATCCTATACCCTAGACCGTGTGACCGATCCCGGCTTCAGTAAGTATTCAAAATTTGCGGATTTCGACAATGATGGGGATAAAGACTTAATAATCATTCAGGACAACGGAGATAACCCTCCACAATTGCACATTCTGCAAAACAAGGAAGGAACACTTCCTCTCCTAGACCCTTGGAATGAAAATCAAATACTAGCTGAACATTTCGATTTAGGAGATGCGGATAATGATGGGGACATAGATATCGTATTCGTAGATAATACTGCCATCTATTTGTTGGTCAATAATAGTGGGACCTTCGAACGCAAAGAGATTTTCAACTCTATTGAAGGATGGACCACTTCTAGACCAGCATTCTTGGATTACGATAATGATGGGGATCTAGATGTAGTTCACTACAATAGCGTATTCTTCACCCAGTTCAATGGCTTAGCCTTTTATGAAAACCGGGGCGACCTAGATTTCGGCCCAGGTACCGACTACCAATTTTCCGAAAACACCGTTGCTGATCTTAGAGTAGCTGACTTTGATAATGATGGAGATACGGACGTAATTACCGAGGAACGCAACCCCTTCATCCCGGATCTTCCGCACCAAATAAATATTTATTTAAATGAGGAGGGGACTTTCACCTTGGGACCAAATGTAGGTTCCACCGGGCAAGGCTTAGGCGGCTTTGATATTGGAGATATAGATAATGATGGAGACTTGGATGTAGTAGGATCCGGCTTGTTCCAATTCGGTGCTTCAACCCGATTCTACCTAAATGACAACCTTAATTTTGTAGAGGTCCCAGTCTTGAACCAAGGTTTTGGTCATCTCAGGTTGGGAGATTACAACAATGACGGATTTCTAGATCTAGTCGCTAGTACTTTTATATATACCTCAAGTCCTACCGCTCCTAACGTCGTAGAATTCACTCAACTATTTCAAAATACAGGCGGGACTTCTTTGGTGGCAGAAAACATAAATTTCAGTGTTCCCAACCTTGCCTTCTTGAAGGTAGGTGTCCTTCCGGAATGGGTAGACTTCAACAATGATGGGATCCTAGATATCTATCAGCAATATTTTGCTACCTACAACGAAACGAATACGGAAACCGTTTGGCGAGATCAAGGCCTCCTTTATCTGAATGAATCTACTTGCGAACCCAATACAGCCCCAAGCCCGCCATCGGGCTTAGACGTAGATATTAATGGAAGTGATGTTTTGCTGAACTGGAAAGATGGATTTGATCCCGAACAGCCCTCTAGCTCTTTATCTTACAAGGCCTTTCTCTATGATGTGCAAAATCAAATCTTCTTACAGCCGCATGGCCATCCAGATAATGGCTATCGACACCTAGTACAAATAGGTAATCAGTTCCAAACTAGATCATGGCTAGTAAAAGATTTGCCGGATGGCGATTACTGCTTTAAGGTGCAGGCCATTGATCATGCCTACGAAGGCAGTAGTTGGAGCGAGGAACTGTGTTTTACGATTCAAAACTGTCAACTGACAGCTGAAGCCATCGCCATCCCCCCTGTCATATGTGAAGGGGAAACGGCCAACCTCAGAGCTATTTCCTCTGGTGGAACTGGTACAGTACAATACCAATGGAATAATGGACTAGGTACCGGGCCTGCCAAAACAGTCAATCCACTTACAACAACCGTTTATCAGGTTACAGCTAGGGACGAGGCGGGCTGCACCGCTACAGATACGGCGGTCGTGGTAGTTAATCCACTTCCCATTGTGATCGCTAGCCCCGATACTGCCATCTGTGATGGTGCTTCTCTTACCTTAACCGCCACGGCCAGCGGAGGTAGTGGAGGTAATTATCAGTTCATATGGGATAACGGACTAGGCGCAGGGGCCACGCACAATGTGACTCCTACTGTCAGCACCGATTATGCAGTAGCCGTTCGCGATGGTAATGGTTGTATCAATACAGATACGGCCAACGTAATCCTTAATCAACGCCCGACGGTGGCAGCAGCGCCGGACACGAGTATATGTGAAGGAGAAACTGTTACATTAGTAGCAACTGCAGGAGGAGGTAGCGATGGTTATACGTTCACCTGGGACAATGGACTAGGTAATGGACAGACGCATGATGTGAGTCCCGATACGAGCACTACTTATTCTGTCACGGTGACCGACGCATTCGGCTGTGCCGACCGAGATCAGGCTACGGTCATCGTCAATCCGCTTCCGAGTGTGGAAGCTCGCCCCGATACCACCGTTTGTCAAGGAGAGCAGATAGTCCTGATTGCCATTCCAAGTGGCGGAAGCGGCGGCAACTATCAATTCTTGTGGGACAATGGGCTAGGTGCAGGGCCTACTCATACCGTTACTCCTTCCGTAGACACGGACTACGCAGTAATAGTAAGAGATGGGAATAACTGTACGGCCACTGATACGGCTAATGTTTTCATCAGCCTCCCTCCCGTTGTAATTGCTGAACCCGATACCGCAATTTGTCTCGGAGAATCCGTGACTATATCAGCCACGGCTAGTGGCGGTGCAGGAGGGTATACCTTTGCTTGGGACAACGGCTTAGGCACCGGACCAAGTCATACCGTCAATCCAAATACGACGACGACTTATACCGTAACTGTGACGGACGAAGCGGGCTGTACAGCCACTGATCAAGTGACCATCACAGTCAATCCGCTGCCAATCGTGAATCTAGGGCCAGATACTAGTATTTGCATAGGCGAAGAGTTATTTCTTTTTGCCTCAGCAACGGGTGGAGATGGAGACTATACCTTTACGTGGGATAATGGTCTTCCTCCTATACAGTCTCAGAACGTTAGTCCTACTGTCCTCACCACCTATGCTGTCGTTCTGGAGGATGGCAATGGCTGCACAGATACGGACTCCATTACCGTATTAGTAAATCCTTTACCCGGAATCGAAATTGTATCGGTGACCTGTGATCCAAGTCTAACTACTTATCGTGTAGAAGTACAAATTGAAAGCACCCATACCCTCTCAGCTCCTAGCGGCGAGATAATTGATAATGGAGGAGGAAGTTTTTCCATCACCAGCGTCCCCGCCGGGACAGATCTTAGCCTAACGATCACAGATCCCAATCTTGATTGTACTAGTCAGGAAACCGTCACGGCTCCGGATTGTAGTTGTCCGACGGATATACCTCCACCACTCAGCGGTGGAGACCAGTCCTATTGTCAAGGAGATGATATTCCGGCACTAAGTGTTACGGTTCCAGATACCTTGTCTGTGAATTGGTTCGATGCAGCTAATGGGGGACAGCTATTGTTTCAATCCAGCACAACCTACACCCCCACTGCCCCGGGAACCTACTACGCAGAGGCCTTTGTAATCACCAACGGTTGTCCTAGCTTAACTCGTACAGCTGTCACTCTTATTGAATTAGCACCGCCACCGGTTGCAATCCTTGGAGATACGATCATCTGTGCGGGCGAGACCACGACTTTGACTGCCACTGGAGCAGATACTTACCTATGGAGTACTGATGAGACTTCAGAAAGCATTGAGGTGGGAAGCGCCGGGACTTATATTGTAACTGGAACCGATGCCAATGGCTGCACTGCTTCAGCCACCGTGCAAGTCACCATCAGCGAACCCCTAGAAGCTTCTTTTGATAATCAAGATGTGCTGTGTAACGGAGATGCTTCTGGTATTGCAATTGTTGGCGCTTCTGGTGGTACACCTCCTTATGCCTACAATTGGTCAAACCAAGTATCGGGAACAAGTAACCCTGGACTCACAGCTGGTACTTATTTCCTGACCATTACAGATAGCAATGACTGTACACTAGAAACAAGTACAGAAATCACAGAACCTGAAGCTATTGTAGTAACCATAACAACGGATTCTGTCAGTTGCAATGGAGGATCTGACGGTCAAGCGTCGTTAGCCATCACCGGGGGAACGCCCGGGTATAATGTAGTTTGGCCCGATCAATCTACAGCGCTATCTAGGACAGATTTATCGGCAGGAAGTTATGAAGTCTTCGTTTCAGATATCAATCAGTGCGCAACTACTGTTTCCGTGCTCATTAATGAACCGGATCTGATTTTCATTGAGCCTCTTAACGTGCAGGACGTTTCCTGTGCAGGGGCTTCCGATGGTTCCATCAATATATTAGTTGGCGGCGGAACAGCTCCTTACGACATCCAATGGTCTAATGGCGGCAGTGGCAGCTTGGTGGAGAACTTACCGGCTGGCTCCTATGATGTAAGTGTCTCTGATGCCAATGACTGCATTACCAGTGCCAGCTTTACCATTAACCAACCGCAAACCCTTGAAATCAGCGATGCGCAAATTAGCTCCGCCTCTTGCGAAGGTGCAAGCGACGGCTCCATCAATTTGACGATTAGTGGAGGCACGCCTCCTTATAGTTTCGATTGGTCCAATGGTAGCACTGCGGAAGATCTAGTGGATGTTCCAGCAGGCACTTATAGTGTCGAAATCACTGATCAAAACCAATGTGATGTTCGAGGAAACTTCACCATCGGAAATGCCACAACCATTTTTCTAAGTCTAAGTAGCACTGATGCTACTTGTGGGGAAAACAATGGCTTCGTTGACCTAAGTATCGATGGAGGGACTGCCCCATTCTCTTTCGATTGGAATAATGATGGTTTAGGAGACAATGATGATACAGAGGATCTAGAAGAATTAGGTGCCGGTCAATACTTTGTATCACTAACAGACGGAAATGGATGTATCGCATTTTCCGATACGGCCACTGTAAATGCCATTGCTCCGCCTGTCTTAGAAATTATCAATGTTACCCCTTCTATCTGTAATGCTGCTACTGGAGCTATCGATATAGAGGTAAGCGGAGGAACACCTCCTTATACTTACAGCTGGTCAAATCAGAGTAATAGCCAGGATCTTAGCCAAGTATCCGAAGGGACCTATACCATAATCGTCACTGATCAGAGTGATTGTAGCATTTCCGAAGAGATAGTAATTGGATGTACCAATCCTTGTTCCGTGGCAGTAGGTAGCATGGGGACCGACAAACTTATGGGATGTGAAAATGAGGTGCTTACTGCAGCCTATAATAGCGAAGGAGAAGTAATAGGCGAAGGAGAAATCCGACAATTCATCTTGCACACCGCTGCGGGAGCTAGCTTAGGTGATGTAATTTTTGCCATTCTGGATGAGCCTACTGTATTCTTTATTGAAAGCCAAATGCAAGCTGGCGTAGAATACTATATCTCAGCGGTTGTAGGGAAGGACAATGGTAATGGTCAGGTGGACCTTAGTAATGACTGTCTAGTCGTAGCACCTGGAACGCCTTTCTCTTTTGCCACCGCCCCTACCGCGCCGGCAGAACTCAGTGCCACCAACACCGTACTATGCTCCGGGCAAACACTTGATCTAGCGGTTAATGTACCTTTGGACGGTGACATTTCCTACCTCTGGGAAACACCCCGCGGTGCTTTTGTCACGGACGAGCCGGAATTACAACTTGAAAATTTCACAGCAGAAGACATAGGGGACTATTTCGCCTCCTACAACATCAATGGTTGTGAATCCGATCAATTGGGACCTCTGTTTATCACCTTGGATGAAAGTGCGGCAGCAGTTAGTGGAGGAGAAGATATTCTGAGTTGCGGAGATACAGAAGTTACCATGGCAGCCACTTTACCGGCTGGGACTACCGGGACCTGGTTCACCTCCTCCCCTGCTCGTATCCTGGAGCCAGATAACCCCAATACAGTGGTGGATTCCTTAATCAGTGGGGACAATATCTTCATCTGGATCGTAAATACGGGGAGCTGTATAGTCAGAGATTCAGTCACTGTATATCATGCCGTTAACCCTACGACACAGGATAAGGATGTACTGCTTCAGGCAGATAAGGCCGCCTTGTTGCTCAATAAAGAGCTTCTTTTCGATGCCATTACTCAAACCATTCCGGATAGTCAGCTGACTTTTACGATTATCCAGGAACCGGAATTTGGTGTGTTGTCCGATTCCTTGGCGGGTCTATATTATTTAAGAGATTTTGATGTTCAGGAAGATATTGAGGTGTCCTTCACCTACCAAGTTTGTAACAATGATCCCGAATGTGGAGAACTTTGCAGTCAAGCCAATGTGAATCTCACCGTAAAATTCCTGGCCTCTGAGATTATATCCTATAAACAAGCGCTAAGGCCCACCGGAAACAACCCGGTTTGGAATTTCACCCTACTCCGGAACCTAAGTGATGCCAAAATCACCATTGTTGATCGATGGGGTCAATTGATCTACTCTCAGTTTTTTGACTCCAGCGAATTTGATCTACTAAAAGGGAACACCTTGGTGGGCTGGGAAGGCCAAAACACCAAAGGACTTCAATTGCCATCCGGTGCTTATTACTTCCTCTTCGAAGGAACCCTGGCGGACGGCACTAAGCCTCAACCCGAAAAAGGCATCATCTATCTTTTAAAATAACCTCTTCCAAAACCTCCCCCGCTAGTAGCCAAATTCCGTGCTACTAGCGGCGGCAAATTGATAACACTCAACATGAAATACTTATATAGTCTCATCAGTTTACTATTCCTGACACAAGTTGCCTTTTCGCAACTCTTGACCCCCTACACACTCTACCGAGATCAATGGGGTGTAGTAAACCCCGCTAGTATATCGAATAATTTCACAGTCGATGAATATACCTTTACCATCGCTGCCACAGACCGTCACCAATGGCTTGGTAATGGGTTTAATTTTGATTACAGCCCTAATACACAGGTACTCAATTTCGAAGGGGTTTTGGAAAATGACAATATCATTGTTGGCGGGCACTTAATGTCAGATCGAACTGGAGCGCTATCAACTGTCGGTGCTTACGGACGTTTCGCCTATATGATACCATTGGATCGCCTAGGACGCCAAGCTCTATCCATTGGACTCTCGTTGGGACTAGTGCAGACCCGTTCTCGAATCGATGGTTTTGACTCCAACTACTTTGATGTCCCGGAAGAAGATATCGTAGCTGGTGCCGTTTGGAATCCAGATGTGAGCCTTGGTATGTTTTACTTCAATGAAGACATTTGGTATGCTGGCATTTCTATTCCGCAAATCTTGAGTTTCAGCGCTGAATTTGGAGAAGATCAGTTGGTATATAGCTTAAGGCAGCCTCGTCATTATTATGCCGTAGCAGGTGGTTATATACCGTTTGATTTTTTCGGTTTTGGAGACGGCTCCTCCTACCTGGAGCTCTCTGGATGGGCTCGCTATCTGCCACTCCGACAGAGTAAAACAGATTCCTTCGCTCATCTATTCCGGATTGACGGCAACGCTCGTTATCAACATAATCAAATTGCTTGGATAGGCTTTGGATTAGGTTCTGCGCTGGCTTTGGATTATACCTTCTTACATACCGAATTGGGCTTCATCGCCGGAGAGAACCTCAATTTAGAGAATAGTCAACTCAAAATTGGCCTAGCGCTTGATTTTACCATTGGAGATCCGCTGCAACGATTGGGGCCCAGTGCGGAAATCAATGTAATGTTCTCCTGGTATTAGGTCCTAGCAATACTATCAGATAATAAAAGGCCTCTACTCATCAAGGTAGAGGCCTTTTATTATTCAGCTGAACACTAAGAGAAACTTCCAGGAAGTCGTACTTTATTTCCCACCAGCTTCTTTCTCCAAACTTTCAATGATCGCCAGAATCGATTCATCTGCATTTAGCTTTATAGAATCTTTAAAGACCTTCAATGCCCCTTCTTTATTACCTCTAGACAAGTAATAATACCCAAGATTATTCCGTACCTGAGGTTTATCAGGATGTAATTCAATGTTGTATTCAAACAAGGCAATTGCTAAATCTTCTCTCCCCGAGGGCGCTATGCCAAAGGCAAATGAATTCAAGTAGCCTTCCATCGGTATCACCTCATACCCCATCTGGGCTGTAACCCTACCATAATGATCCCGAATTCTTGCGATCAGATCTGAACGATCCTTATATCTTGGATGGTAGTAATCCATGATTTCGGGGAAAGAGTAATAATCATAGAGCTGTCTTAAACCGTCATAGGTCGACTTATGGGGAATTGAGAAATGGTTTTCTTCCGGATAATATTGAGCACTTACGTTTAACGACCATTGGTTATTCTCGATCTCCTCCAGAAACTTACGATTAGGGATGGAGTTCATTACCGTAAAATCTGAATCATCCGTCATCACTTCTTCTTCTTTCAAAAATGTCGGCTTCGTCAAACCAACCGCAAAAAATAATTGCT
The DNA here is from genome assembly GCA_913057785.1 of uncultured Lewinella sp. Lineage (GTDB taxonomy): Bacteria > Bacteroidota > Bacteroidia > Chitinophagales > Saprospiraceae > DT-111. The sequence continues at coordinate 8,405 of CAJXPD010000062.1, forward strand.
CTTCTGAAAGTTCGGATTGCTGCAAGGTATCCAGGATATCATCCATATAGACTCCGTCAGCATATCCCAAAGCAGGATCAATTGCAATGTAATTATTGAAAAAGTCCCTTTTTCTCAATAGGGCTTCGAAGGTAATGAGCCCACCCAAGGAATGCCCTATGAGCGTGCGGTGTTTTGAGGTTGAGTAGGTGGAATCAATAAACGGGATGAGTTCATCCGTAATGAAGTCTAGGAATCTGCCACCGCCGCCGGTGGTCGCTAAAGTTGAAGCATCATTGGCAATGATTCCTTTTATGGGTGTTAAGTCGCGGTTTCGATTGGTATTGGGTATTCCGACAACGATTGAGCGGGGGATTATATCATTGCCAAGTGGAGCGGAGCTTAGAAAATCTACTGTAGAAACGGTATGCAGGAATTGAGTTTCTGCATCCAGAACAATTACAACTGGAAGATGGCTCATCGCCTCATCCATGCCCCAAAAGCCCTTGGGCCGGTGTACAAAAATCTGTCGGGTTTCGCCTAGAAGCGATGACTCCAACTCAATTATTTCTCCTACAGCAATATCATTACTCGGATTGGTAGGCTGCCCCAAAAGGCTCAATTGCCATAAGAGAAATACAAAAGCGGATAACAGGTATTTCATTGCAATCTAGATTATCAGCGATTACTTATACAGAAGAGTTCTGAACAACTTAATATGAGCGCATCATTAAGATACAAAAGAAAATATCCGAAGTTTCTTCAAGGCATAGCTCGGTGAAACTTCGGATATAAGTTGGGCTGTTTATGCAGCCTTAAGGCTAGGAAAACCTGATTCAACAACGGTCTTTTTAATCAATCCGCAACACTTTAATGTCAACTCGCTGATTCTTTTGCCGCCCCTGTCTGGTGCTATTATCAGCGATCGGTTTGCTACTACCGTATCCTCTAGTCTGTAGACGGGTACGGCTAATGCCTTTGCCTTCCAAATACTTGGCCACCTCCTCTGCTCTCTCCTTGGACAATTTGGCTCGCATATCGGGAGCCGGTAAATTATTGGTATGTCCCCCAATTTCGACCACAACCTTGCGATTGCTGACCAAGAAGGAGTATATTTCATTTAAGGTCGGTAAAGACTCATTTCTGATCGTTGACTTATTGGCCTCAAAAAAGAGTTTATTGACTTGTATCGTCGTTCCTTCTTTTAATTCCCCAATCTCTTTACCCTGGAAAACCACCGGTTCTTTCTTCGGAGCAGGAGTAGGTTGTGCTACCACCGGTTTCTTCTCAGGAGGTGCTGGAGGTATAGCTTTCGGAGCATCAGGAACCTTTGGCGGAGGTGTCGATTCTACCACCTCGGGCTTAGGAGTTGGAGGAGGGCTGGAGGCCTTGTCCTCGGCTTGCGCTGGTGGTGTCACTTCCGCTACCACCTCTTCATCACAGGGGATAGGAGCAATTCCAGAGGCATTATCCAAAAGGATATTACCATTGTACGGAAATAAAGTGGGCGTTTGATAGAAGGCTTCCAAAATAATATAGGAGTAATCATCTACCGGCTCAAACTTGAACACATAACGCTTCCAATTGTAGTTAATCACCATACTACTTTCGCCCAAAAGGAATTTCTTATCGCAATACCCAAATCCGCCATAGATCCTCAACTTGGCTGGCGTATTATAGTTGGCATCCTTTCCGGTTGTCTTCGTTTGGCTGATATAGGTACTGGAACGAGCTAGGTCAATTTGGAAGCTATAGCACTGCCCTTTCCTTAAAGGCTGACTTAGCTTCTGTCCCACTGACTCCCAGGTATCATTGTCACGTACCACCATACCCAAATAGGTATAGCCATGATTTGCTGGTTTCTGGACTTTAAACTCATTGTTAGGACTTGGCTGTACATCGGGCTCCGTTTCTTCAGGGAAACCACAGTCTAACCAACCTGAGGGGGCACTACTGACCCTCGGGTAGTCCTCAAAAGAAGGGTTTTTCAATCTAATCGTATCCTGGCTTTGACCATAAACGATATTGATAGCAAGAGAAAGGATTGTAAGGGCGATTAGTCTCCTCTTCATAAAGCGCTTCATTTTCACTACTAACGATGATAGTATGTCTAATTGTTTTACCAATTTAAAAAATATTTTGTTTTAACGGGTGGAATAGACTGCTAAGGATACAATTCCTGCGTCTTAGGTGTAATACACTTTAAGGGATTATATCTCCCTCGATTTGGTCTGGTAGTTATGCTGTAAGGTGGCTACATTTCCGTCTGAAACGGAACAATAATAGCAAATTCCCAAAGAGAAGAGGGAGTTTTAGGTAGCTGTCTTGAGAAATCTAGACAAAGATATAGAATTTTGGGAAGAATGGCAGGATACGGCCACTTCTAGCAGGATTACATCCGGTCAGGTCGACCAATGAGGTAGAAAGGGAAGAAAGATGGTCTTTAAGAATCACCCTAGGACATAGTTAGAGGCAGAAAAACAGGCATACCTGGAAGTGAGGTACAATCAGACAAAAACTCCTATTCTCAACAAACTATAGTGCCTTCCGAAAATATGGAGAATCATCCCATCTTACTTTTCTAAATTCTTTATTTGACTTCAGTTTATCGGGTAAACTATCCCAAATCGCTTCGCTCATTTTCTCCAATAATAATTTCTTATTGAATCTTTTAGACACAACGAATCCAACTTCCCTTACAGGTATAGGTGACTTAAATTGTTTGACAAACTTTTCTTTCTTTTGGTGAATCACAGATAGCTCTGGGATAATGGCAATCCCAGCACTTCCTCTGATTATGTTTTTCAATGTTTCTATAGAAGTAATTTCAAAATTCACTTTTCGACGAATGGGTTTAGTAGACCTGATATTACATATATTTAGTAATTGCGCATTGTAGCAGTACTCATTTTCTAAGAGTAGCAAATTGGATATGTCCGATTTACTAATCTCATAGTATGGTTCATCAATTTTTGTATGGTCTGGATTCAAATAGGCGACAAAGGGTTCTGAAAAAACTGGAAACTCTTTGAGTTTCTTGTTGCCAGTTGGAGTGGACATTAATGCAATATCTATTTCTCCGTTTTCTAAATTTTCCATCAATTCGACCGTAGAATACTCTTTAATAAGATACTCTATTTTAGGTGTTTTCTTGATTAGATTTTCAATAACAAGGGGAATTAAATAAGGAGACAATGTTGAAACCACACCAAGTGTTATTTTTCCTTGAAGTTTATTTTTTGTATCAACTACAAAGTCTTTGATACCTTCTATTTCTTGTAATACTATTTTGGCTCTTTTTATGATTTCTTCTCCTGATGGCGTTGGCTTTAAAGGCACCTTGCTTCGGTCAAAAATTAAAAATCCAATTTCTTCTTCCATTTTTTTTACCTGAATCGTCAACGCCGGTTGAGACACTAAGCATACTTGTGCTGCCTTAGCAAAGTGCCTCTCCCTATCAAGTGCAAGGATATACCTAAGCTGTTGAATGGTCATGATTATAAACTATTTTTATCAAAGATAAACATTATTAATTTGATTAATAATTCAATGCTGCTCATTTTTGCATTGTAAATAATTCAAAAGTTTAAAAAATATCATTATGAAAAATGCAATTATTTCAGCAGCAGCAAGTGCAAGTGCGTCTGCAGCAAGTGCACAAATCGAAACCACTTTAGTTGGTAACTATGGTGTCGAAAAAGATACCAAAGAATTTCTTAAAGCAGTTCATGGGGATCCTAATGCTCCACAAATTTATGAGTTGCCTATTGAAGAAGCTCGCAATGTTCTTATTGGTGCGCAAACGGGAGATTATGAAAAATTAGAAGTTGACATCGAAGAAAAAGAAATCACACAGGATGGAATAACCGTTTCTATTCGGATTGTAACGCCCAAAAAGAGTAAGGAAGCTCTACCTGTCTTGATGTACTTTCACGGAGGTGGTTGGATTTTAGGAAATGATTTTACCCATGACCGTCTCGTTAGAGAATTAGCAGTCGGGGGAAATGTAGCAGTCGTTTTTGTTAATTACACGCCAACGCCAGAAGCCGTTTATCCACAAGCCAATGAAGAAGCCTATGCAGCAACTAAATGGATTAAAGCCAATGGAGAATCCATAGGGTTGAATACCAACAAATTAGGATTAGCAGGAGATAGTGTTGGGGGAAATATGGCTATTGCCGTTACCCTAATGGCAAAAGAACGAAAAGGACCTGAGATTGATTTTCAAGTGCTTTTCTATCCTGTAACTGATGATAATTATAACACCTCCTCCTACCAGCAATTTGCCAACGGGCATTTCCTTTCTTTGAATGCAATGATTTGGTTTTGGGATGCCTATACGCCAGATAAAAGTGTTCGAAGAGAGATTACAGTCACCCCTTTAAATGCTACTTTAGAACAATTAAAAGGGCTTCCAGAGGCATTGGTGATCACCGCAGAGAATGATGTTTTAAGAGACGAAGGAGAGGCGTATGCTAAAAAGTTAAATGCCGCAGGTGTGAAAGTAACCGCTACGAGATACGTCGGTACTATTCACGATTTTGTTATGTTGAATCCTATTGCGCATACTCCAGCAGCGAGAGCCGCAATCAAACAAGCATCAGAGGCTATCAGAACAAATTTGCATTAAGAAAATATTAAAAGAAGGGGGGATTTTCCCCCTCATAAATCATCAAGATTGACCTATTATCGTATATCTTATTTTTGTTCAATAAATATAAGCTGAAGAACTAACAAAAATAAAGGCTGTGCCTAACACAGTGGAGCGCGTACATACGGCCGGCGTGTGAATGACAAATTTACCTACAAATAGAGTTGATTTTTGGCGACCAGATACCGGTCTTGGAAAACAGAATTTCAGCCGTATGTCGCCTCCACAAACCGCTATGCGAGGCCTTTTAATGAAATGCAGGAGCAAGTTTGCTCTCAATAGTCCTAATTGTGGTATTTAAACTCGGAACTGATGTAAACCTACCCTCGGATCTCTAACAGTTCTAAAGGAATGATCTGTTGAGCAGAAAGAACCGCTTGCGTGGGTGGTAACAGATGCGTTTCAGACTGGGGCAAGGCAGCCGCCATTAGAGAGCGATCAGCTTTGGCTTGCACCTGCTCTGATTTTGCATCATTCAACCAGGATGGGAAATATTGGAATAAGGTCGACTCCAATAGTTGTTGGCGTTGATCAGAACTATCTTCTGGTGCTTCTTCTACATCCAGAAATACCGTATCAACCGACCCCTGGAAAAAAAGCTGATCGCTTCCAGGGTTATCCAAGTCAACCGTGTTGCCGGGTACGCCTGAGAGGTAGAGCACAACAAAGGCCAAGCTAGCCAGGGATACCTGCCATCCCGGTACTTCCCACTGGAACCACTTCTCCCAGAAGGCCTTCTTTGGTGGGGCAGCATGGCGTTGTCTCATCTGGGCCATCAAATTGTCTTTGATCGTAGCAGCGGGAGCGGGTGTTTCCCGGTGCAAGGCTTTACTCACACCGATTAAGCAGCGATAATTTTCGTAGGTATCTTGATCCATCTCCTCCAAAACTACATTTCTTTCCCCCCTTGAGAGCTGGTCCCAAGACTTCTCGGCCATCAATTGAGCTACCCTTCCCGAAAAATTAGCTTGCTGTTTCATGCTGCTTCTATTGATTCAATTTAATAGCTTTCTGGTTTAAACAGGTGTAGGGACTTAGCCAGTTTCTTTAAGGCATAATACAATCTGGATTTTACCGTCCCTTCCGGACACTCCAGTATCTCGCTGATCTCCTTAATGCTTTTCTCCTCCAAGTACCGGAGTACAAAACATTGTCGATGTTCGTCCGACAAGCGGTTTAAGGCAGATGCTAACTCTTTCTTAAAGTACTTTCGGTCACTACATTCAAAAAAGGAGTTCTCTTGTAGGCTAAGATCTAGTGGGAGTTCAGAAGTAATTTCTGGCTGTCGAGAATGGCGGCGGTACTCATTTTTCACCATATTGGCCGCCACCTGAAACAACCAACTGGAGAAATTACGGTTGGGGTCGTAGAGGTGAGGCTTATTGATGATCTTTAAAAACAACTCTTGTGTAAAATCTTCTGCCTTTTGCCGCTCTTGCCAAAGCATGCGATAAAAGTATCGGTGCATTTTCTCTCCATAGCGATCGTACAATACACTAAATGCCTGTTCATCTCCTTTGGTGATGAGTCGCATTAACTTGGCGTCCGGATACCCTCGGTATGAAGAGCGGAAATTCAGCATATTCCTTCTCTGACAACTATTACTTTACAAGTAAATTATTTCTTGAACTCGAGTATATATACACCCACTCCTACTTCCCGTTCAATGCTAGTTCACTTTTTTTGAAAAAAATTCTATCCTACTCTTTTACACCTGCTGTGTCCGCATCAATAATCAAAGAATCGCCAGGGATCAATTGCAGCTTTTCCACGGGAGAGTCTGGTGGTGGTGGTTTGGGCTTCAGATGACCACCTCCTTCAAAAGGAGGTAGTAGAAAGTAGCCAAGGCTGACTACCAGCAATAGCCCCAGCAGAGGTCTAAGGTAGTTCTTTCTCCCGTCTCCATCTCCTCCAGGCTGTTGTATTACCTCCTGCTCTTGTCGCTCCACCACATCTGTCGGTGTTGCAGGGGTATATTCAATATGTCGATCTAAGGCTTCTAAGCCTATATCATGTACAACTTTCGGAGGAGGGGCTGCGTCTTGATCTCCAAACTGCAAACGGTAATCAGAGGATCTAAAACCTGGGACACCAGGGCTAGTTGTAAGCTGTTCGGTGTAGATTTCTACCTTCTCTTCCCATACGATTTCCCTCACTCTTTCCTTCCCCTGGACTATTTCTACGACGGAAATCTTGATCAGAAGGGGATGAATACCGGCTTTCAAGGGAGTCACATAGAAAATCCATTCCGTATATTCTTCCTCTTCCAAAAACTGCTCTTCGCTGGATAAACTTCGAATTGAAAAGGCGGGATCTTGGGTAGGATCAAGCAATTCAGCCTGCATCACTTCGGCAATGCGGACCGTTTTCAAAACGACGGAAGGTTGCAACTCAAGATTGGTAATGATCACATCTTCATCATAAGCCAACCTAATCACGCACTTAGCCTCTTCAGATACCTTCATCTGATCCGGTATATTATACAAAAGACTGCCCTGCCGCTTTTTCTTATTGCCTCCGGGAGCTTTGGAAAAGTCAATGACTTGCAGAGATTGGATGAATTCAATAAGATCATCGCGGATTCGGTTGTAACGCAAATCCAATTCATTCTGGGAAATCGTGCCCCGAATTTTAGCCTTATTCGCCTCTTTCAACCTTGACTGTAATTGAATCAACTCAGCCGCACGAATCGATTCTACGGGAAGTACATCTTGCAGCACCTTCAGCACATCACCCATCCCCTTAGCTATTCGGAGCAATAGGTCTTTCTGCAGATATTCTAGGTTTTTTGCGGTCATAGTGGACTGGCTTCCATCAATTTAAAGTTTCCAAATATAACGAAATGACCATCTAAAATTTTCTGTATTTAGAACAATTTTCTCCAGACGCAACAAAAAGCAAAGGATAGGAGTTGATACAGAAGAAAAGCAGCCTTAGGCTAATCGCTGGAAAAACAAATGGAAGAATCCTTATTTGCACAGAAGTTCAGTAATGACGAGTGAGTTTCACAAACACAAATTTGGATAAATCCTAGCAGAAGTTAGCTCACTTTTCCACGCATCCCAATAAAAAAAACGAGTATATTTGCGGTCTATGAAGAATATTAGGAATTTTTGTGTGATTGCCCATATCGACCACGGGAAGAGTACGCTTTCAGATCGACTGTTGGAATATACCAATACGATCTCCGAAAGAGAGATGCAGGCACAGGCTTTGGACGATATGGATATCGAGAGAGAACGCGGTATTACGATCAAAAGTCATGCTATCCAAATGTATTACAAGCATACGGATGGCGAAACCTATACCTTTAATTTAATCGACACTCCAGGCCACGTTGACTTCTCTTATGAGGTCTCTCGTTCTATTGCTGCCTGCGAAGGTGCACTACTGCTGGTCGATGCCTCTCAAGGTATTCAAGCCCAAACCATCTCGAATCTATATTTGGCGATAGAACACGACCTGGAAATTATTCCTATCCTCAATAAAGTGGATATGGAAAGCGCGATGATCGACGAAGTTTCGGAGCAAATCATGGACTTGGCCATGTGTGAGCTTGAGGATATTATTCATGCCAGTGGAAAAACGGGGCAAGGTGTAACAGACATTCTAGCTGCTGTGGTAGATCGCATTCCCGCACCTAAGGGCGATGTGAAAGCACCTTTACAAGCACTGATTTTTGACTCCGTCTTTAATCCGTTCCGAGGAGTGATTGCCTACTTCAGGATCTTGAATGGCACGGTTCGCAAAGGCGACCTGGTGCGATTTGTAAATACAGGTAAAGAATACAATGCCGATGAGATTGGGATTCTACAGCTTAATCAGGTTCCAAAGAAGGAGTTGAGTGCGGGGAATGTAGGTTATATCATTACCGGCATTAAGAATTCCAAAGAGATTAAGGTGGGGGATACCATCACGCATTCCAAGAATCCCTGTGAGGAAGCGATCAAGGGTTTTGAGGATGTAAAGCCGATGGTATTCGCAGGGATTTTCCCGATTGATAATGACGACTTCGAGGATCTGAGGGATAGTTTGGAAAAACTACAGCTTAATGATGCTTCTTTGGTGTTCGAACCCGAGACATCAGCGGCTCTTGGTTTTGGATTTCGATGTGGATTCTTAGGCATGTTACACTTAGAAATCATTCAGGAACGACTGGATCGTGAGTTTGGGCAAAATGTAATCACTACCATACCCAACGTATCCTACTTTGCCTATACCAAAAAAGAGGAAAAACTCGATATACGCACCCCATCTGAATTACCTGACCCTACGCTTTTAGCTCGCGTAGAGGAACCCTTTATCGTAGCACAAGTCATCACCAAACCCGAATATATCGGGTCCATCATGACTTTGGCTATGGAGAAACGGGGAATGATGACCAAACAGGATTATCTTACACAAGATCGGGTGGAGTTGACCTTTGATCTACCACTAGCAGAGATCGTATTTGACTTTTATGACCGCTTGAAATCTATTTCTCGTGGGTATGCCTCTTTCGATTACCAGCCTACTGATTACAAACCTTCGGACTTAGTGAAGTTGGATATCAAATTGAACGGTGAATCCGTGGATGCCCTTTCAGCGCTGGTACACCGCGAAAAAGCCGCAGCATTTGGCCGTAAGATTTGTAAACGCTTGAAAGAATTATTGCCGAGACAACAGTTCATGATCGCGATCCAAGCTGCCATCGGTGCTAAAATCATTGCTAGAGAAACCATCTCCGCCCTACGTAAGGATGTAACTGCCAAATGTTATGGCGGTGATATCACGCGTAAGCGTAAGCTCCTCGAAAAGCAGAAAAAGGGTAAGAAGAAGATGCGTCAAATTGGTAATGTAGAAGTGCCTCAGAAAGCATTCCTTGAGGTACTCAAATTGGATTAAGCATTAGAGAAGCGCGAAAGCCTTCCTAAACCTAAATATATAGAAAGAGGGCTGTACATCATGTGATGCGCAGCCCTCTTTCTTTTTCATGTGCTAATTCGCGCCCAGGATTCGAGGAGCTTACCTAGCTCTCCTGCATTAGTCAGAACAATTACTGCTAATCATCAATTAATTGACCACTCAATACTCTCTTATCGCGCTGACTATTCGCCCTCTGTCTTCGGCTCTCCAACAAAGAGAGAAGCCTCATGCTTGACAGGAAAATTCACAGAATTAGCGATAAAGCATAATTGATTGGCTCTCGCATGTAAGCTATGGGCTAATTCTTCCTTGTCCTGTTCCAGGATTTGAATAGCAGGGCGGAGTGTGACTTCAGTGAAGCGTCCACCACCGTCGGCTGTCTCCTGCATTTGACCTTCCGCTTGATCCCAATAACTAACCACCGTAATATCTGCCTCCGAGCAAAGGTGTAAATACCAAAGCATATGGCAAGCAGATAGAGAAGCTACCAATTGCTCCTCAGGATTGTAGCGGGTAGGATCTCCTCGAAAGGAAGGATCAGAAGAAGCGGGGATGATGGGTTTCCCTTGAGCCTCTATGATATGGTCTCGGGAATAGGCACGATATCCCTTCGTACCCTTTCCCAAGTTTCCGGTCCAGGTGATCTTTACCTGGTAAGCATGCACTTTTGACATAGATCGGGCTTTTGGCACAAATGTAAAATTACTCTGTGACATTATGTGCACAAAAAGGCCCTAGCAATACATAGTGCACGTATTGTTGAGAATGTACATAAATGAGACCATGCCTAGTATGAGACAAAGGCAGACTGATCCATTTTGCTACAATAAACTTGTAGAAATGGGTTCAGGAATAAATAATAATAGGTTTAAAGTGCTGCACACCGTCAAAATCATATTGGATGTACTGGATGACTTGAATGGGTGTTGCTATTGCAATTGTACAAGGTGAGCTGACGGACGCCCTCCCATAGTATGTGGATTATAACTGTCTTAGTGGGTGTTAGTGTCCTGGTAAATTGAGGCTGGGATTCAGAAAAGAAGAAGTAGGAGATAAGTTTTGTTAGTGTGATTGTGTTAGAAGTATTTACTTCTACCACGTGGTGCGGTGTAATCTGCCATAAGAATTAGCCCTCCACCGACAACAAAGGCTCCCATAGTAATGTAAAGGATCAACATAACCTGCTGTGCTTTTGTGAAAAAAAAAGATGATAGAAGAATATCTTATGTTCATGAGGGCATTGCTAAATTGAAAAAAATTATCAGAGATTCAAAAAAATATTTCCCTTTTCTTAGATTTTTTTCAACTCAACAATAATTAATATACTCAACTTATTGAAAGCTAGAGTAGTCAATAACTGAGACCAGATTAGTAGATATTATTGTTGCAATATATATATCATTAACACGAATGTGCTCTCCTTTATTATGTCAAGCTCGTATTTTTTTCCAATCTATTACTTTCTTTTTCTTCTTTACCCCTTTAGATGGGCTTGCTGGCCAACAAATCTTGCACGTGCGGGTGTGGACTACCTCCTAAAGGTTCCAGGGTGATATTTAAACTTTCTGCATTATTCAGGTAAGCAATTGGCTGCAAGGTATCGCTTTCGCCTTGTCGCAATAGTCCCAAGTTTATCATCTCCCCTTCTACATCCGCCCAGATTTGGAACTGTTTTTTCGGATTTGGAGATGCTGGTAGCGTTGACATATCAAGGAAGGCTAATTTTTGCTCTGGATTCCAGTAAACCACCACTGCAACCGTTGAACCTTCAGTGACACCGGGCAGGGTAATCTTTTGTGTAGCGGAATGCTGTAAAAAGGCTTGGAAGCGTCTAGATTCTTCTTCACAATCGTACTGGGTTTGCGCTAACTCGGAACGAGTACTCCGTAAATCGTGTCCTAAGCCATTATTCCTGATCAAGGCAAACACCAAGGCGATGGTAGCTGCTACTGGCCACAAGTAGGAAACCCAACTTCTTTGGGCAGAGACAGGACTGACCTGAGGCTCCACTTGTAGTAGTTTCTCCGTACCATTGGCCTCTATATCACGCATGATTTTTGACCGGAGTCCAGATGGAGGTTTGATACCTTGTGCTAAGCTATATTGTTCTAAAGCTTCATGCATAGCATCCACTTCCTTCTGCAAATCAGGGTATTTGCGAAGCCATTTCTCTACCTCTACAGACTCTTCTTGATCCGTCAAGCCAAGAACATATTGTTCCAACAAGCCAGATGCTAAAAATTGTTGTTTATCCATATACTACACTTGCATGCTGCGTTTTCCTTTGTCGGCAACTTAGCTCATGGAAAGAGCTAATAATAGCGTCCAAAAGAAAATCCAGATCGTTACATTGCTTTCAATAAAAAGTTTTCGAAGCTCGCGGAGTCCGATTTTTACTCGAGACTTCACGGTGCCTAGGGGTATATCTAAGTGTTTAACCACTTCTTGTTGCGTGTATCCTTTGAAATATACCAGATCTATGATGCGCCGGTATTTTTCTTCGAGTCCTTCCACTGCAGATTGTAAACCAATATGCTCCGGCTTTTGCTCCACGCGCCACTCCGCATGATCATATACGGAGAAATCCACCTCTTGGATCTTTTGGCGTCTTCTAAAGGCTGCCGATTTCCTGGTATCTAAAGCCGTTCGCCTGGTAATATTAAGTAACCAGGTAAACAAGGTTCCCTTTTTTTCATCAAAGGAAGCTGCATTCTTCCAAATCTTCACGAAGGCATCTTGTAGCACATCCTCAGCCAGTACCTCAGACTCCACGATTTTTACTGCAATGCCAAACAGGGCGGCACTATATTTATCATAGATGATTGATATGGCTCGCTTATCTTCCTGTTTTAGCAATTGAATGATGTCGGTGGTACTGTATTCCATTGATATAGATAGCTTCCGAAGATAGGTTTGATGAAACTGCCCAGTCAAGTTTTAGCCTTTCGTAATGATTCAAACCCTATTCTACGTCTGAATTTTACGACCGCCTGATATCCCTAGGATCAGATTCGGAAAACTAACAAGCTTAATTCATAAAAGTTCAGCAGACCCATTCTTAACAAGCAGAATCCTTCTTCTTTTAGTACTTGGAAATTTTTTTTCAAAAAAAACGGTTGCAAAAGATCCAAACGCAAACTTAGCTCGTAGGTATGTCGATTTTCATTCAAAACCGGACCTAAATGTGCTATGAAAATGGTCCACAAAATGTGCTTACATGAAAAAGTTAATGTTTGTTTTGGCAAGTTTAGCGCTTAGCGTTTTTTCTGTTCAAGGTGTTTATGCTCAATGTGGTTCCTCCAATAAGGCAAAGGCTGTTCAAACCAGCTACACCAACGGAGGAGAGAAGGATGTAGTAGATATTGCTATTGGATCTACAGATCACACTACTCTAGTGGCTGCAGTACAGGCAGCAGGATTGGTGGAAACACTTAAAAGTGATGGCCCATTCACCATCTTCGCCCCTACCAACGCCGCTTTTGACAAACTACCTGACGGAACGGTTGCTACATTATTGAAGCCTGAAAACAAAGGACAATTGACAAGTATTCTTACTTACCACGTAGTAAATGGAAAATTGGACTCTGGAGCAGTTGTAGACGCGATCAAAAAAGGAAACGGAAAAGTTGAAGTGACCACAATTCAAGGAGGAACCTTGACTGCTATGATGAAAGACGGTGCAGTTTGGTTGAAAGACGAGAATGGCGGAATGGCCAAGATCATTGCTGTTGATTTGGAAGGTACTAACGGTACAATCCACGTAATCGATGGTGTTGTTTTACCAAAATAATCTGTATTAACTGCAGTGGGTTAATAGAGAATTGTCTTGCAAATACAGGGAGGTCCCGAGCTACGATTACAAAGCTCGGGACCTTTTCTTTGCTTAACGATTCTAGTCCGGGAATTTTCTGGAGCAGAAGTTCTCATAGCTAAATCATCTGCAAGACTACATTTCCCACCTTTCTGCCGGTATCCACATAGGTATGCGCTGCTACTCCTTTTTCTAGCGGATATACCTTATCCATGATCAATCGGAGTTTTCCTTCTGCTGAGAGTGTCAAGATATCTTTGAGCATTTCCCTAAGTACAGGTACTGGGCGCAAACCCGTAGCAGAAAATCTTGCTTTCTTTGTACCGAACCAATTAGACCAAAGCATTTGTAGTAATAGCTTAATGCTGAGTACCGGAGACATATATACGCCTTCCTTCTTCAGGGCGGGCTTGCATTCAGAAAAAGACCGCTTACCTACCGCATCATAGATCAGATGATATTCTGCTGCTGATTGGGTAAAATCTTCTGTTCGATAATCTATTACATGATCCGCTCCGAGGGATTTCAAGAGTGCATGATTCTTTTCACTAGAAACACCAGTGACTTCCGCACCAAAATGCTTAGCCAATTGCACGGCAGCGGTTCCTAAGCTTCCTGAAGCACCATTAATCAGAACCTGTTGTCCAGGCTTGATCTTGGCGATCTCTCGGAGGAAATTAAAGGAGGTCAAGGGTCCATCACAAAGAATGGCAGCTTCCTCGAAAGATAATTCACTAGGCTTTTTCATGATCATTCCTTCTGCTTCCATGCGCAAGTATTCCGCATGTGCTCCGAAATTTAACCCTGACTCACCGAATACCTCATCACCGACTTGGAATCGCTGCACTGCAGTTCCCACTGCCTCAATCCTCCCAGCAAATCCTGTCCCGGGGACTGCTTGTTTAGGCTTGAGGAGACCAGTCATTAGGCGGCCAAAATAAGGCGTCCCTTTCACCAAAAAACCATCTGCCGCCGTAACGGAACTGGCATATACCTTTACGAGAATGTCGTTGTCTCCCACTACAGGCACTTCGATTTCTTGCACCTGTAATACTTCTGGAGATCCGTATTGTGTTCTAACTAGGGCTTTCATTTTTGCACTCATTTTGAGGATTAATCATTAATTAATTTCTTACCTCAAAGGTAGGAGCGAATTCAGCCTAGATCGTTCTGGTTTTGAAATCCGAACTTATTCTTGAATAATTTTTTTCCAATAGGCACTCGGTGTCATACCCATGGACTTTTTGAAGAATGTATTAAACACCGTTTTAGAATTAAAGCCGCTATCGAAGGCAAGGGCTAGGATGGTGAGATGTCGCAAAGAGCGATCATTTGCTTTTTCCTTGAAAGTCTCCAAACGATAGGAGTTGACGTATTCCGAAAAGTTCTTGTCAAATCCTTCATTGAGCAGTTGCGAAAGTTGGTTGGGAGGCATGTTCACCCCTTCCGCTAGAGATCGGAGTGTAAGGGCAGGATCAAGGAAGGGTTCTTCTCTTTTCATTAATCCCTCTAATTGCTCCCTGTAATCGTCCAAAAGGGCAGGATCAAGCAAAGACTTCTTATATTTTCTTTTCTGAAAATCGAAGGTAGGCTTATCACCTAGGATTTGCCGCATCATGTCCTGAAAACGGGGCTCCTTATGTAGGGGTTTCAACATCGGCTCCACATAGAAGTAGATGATCAAGGGCAAATGCAATGCTACAGCCTTCTCCAGCCAGTCTAGGGCTTCCTTCGGCTTTCCCAAAGCCGTATAACAATGAATAAGATGATAAATCGCTCTTTCTTTCAAGGGGGAATCCATCCCCTCTTCAATCTGTTGCAGATACTGCTCCGCCTCCTTCGTTCTACCTAAAGCAGCGAGAGACATGGTCAAACCTGATTCCCGATTCAAGTCTCCATCCAAGTAGGCAGGGAGTTGCTCAAAATATTCTAATGCCGCTTGGGCCTTCTCCATCAATAGCAATGCCTGCCCCTTATAAAGCACTGACACCTTGGCATCTGGTTTCAACTCCCATACTTTCTCAAAATGTACGATGGCTTCCTGATGCTTTCCCTGACAGTATAGGATGAAGCCCTTTAAATGATAATTGATGGAAGAAAATGGATCCATTTGCAGCGCCTGATCAATATAGTGTAAGGCGGCCTCGTAATTCCCTTCCGCTACAATAATAGAAGTAAAAGTCTGATAGATATCCACCATGGGACGAATCTCCATCGCACGCCGCAAATGTTGATAAGAGGTAGGTATATCCCAACTTAAGAGAAAGCTCTCAAAGGCCATGTGCAGTTGACATTCTGCCAAATTGGGATCCAAGGCGATGGCCTTGTCCAGAAACCCCTTACCTTTGATAAAGCTCTCTTCGGCAGGCATTAAGCCCATCGAGCCCAATAAGGCATACCCTAGATGCATACCTAGGTACACCAAAGGTGAAGCGACTTCTTGCTGCATGACCTCCTCCAGTATGCCTAGGCCTTTTTCTATGTCAGCGGTACTCATTTTAAGCAAGTGGTATCTTGCTCTTAGATATTGCTGGTACTGTTCTACGGAAAGATTGGGTTGATCCACCAGCTGGTCCTCGAGATCGAAATGTCCCAAGTGCTCCCGTAGTCGATCTGCAATCAGCAGACTAATCTCGTCTTGTACCGCAAAGATATCGTCCAGATCTCGATCAAAATTTTCTGACCAAAAGGGATAATCCTCTTCTACATCAATCAGCTGTGCACTGATCCTCATCTTTTTGGTAGACAAGCGGATGCTTCCTTCAAGGATGGCAGATACGCCTAATTGCTCACCAATCTGTTTTAGTGGTGTTTCTTTGCCCTTGAAAAAAAAGGAGGAAGTTCGGGAAGTGACTCGAATCTCTTTAACCTTGGAAAGTGCATTAATGATCTCTTCCGTCATCCCATCAGTGAAATACTCGTGCTCATCATCATTGCTGCGATTGACAAAGGGAAGAACGGCAATAGACTTGGTCAATTGTCTCTGCATGAATAGACTAAGAGGGCTTGAGGTTAGGATAAGATAATCCTGCCCAAAACTAGAAAAAAATTAGCTGATGCAGTAGGGTATAGATACGGAACAGAAAGACTTTTATCTACTTCATTTGGATTTCCATAATTGGAATCTGGATTTCCACCCGAGTCCCCTCTGCCTCTCCTGTTTCTGGATGTTTAAGATCGATGATCTTAACGAACAATTCCTCCTTGGAATTATGGAGAATACTCAGCCGCTCTTCGGTGATTCGAGTACCTTTAGATCTATGGTTTTGGAACTGGGGATCCTCCATCTTCAGCTGAGCCGCCTTTTCTCTACCAATCCCATTGTCCTCCACCACGCACAGGATGGTTTCCTCATCCTCTTCACCTGAAAAGGAGAAAGTAACCGTTAACGAACCATTTTCTCTGCTACGAAGCCCATGTTCTATGGCATTTTCTACATAAGGCTGGACAATCATCGTCGGTACTCCAAGGATATCCTCCTCGATTTCATCATCTACGATGATTTTGTAATTGAGCTTCTCTTGGAACCGTAGTTTCTCGTTGATGTAGAGATAATTTTCTAAGAAATCGATCTCCTTTTCCAGAGAAATAATTTCCAGATCGGAGTGATCTAGACTCTGACGCATCAAAGTGGCAAACTTGGCTAGGTATTTCGCCGCCGATGACACATCATTTGAAGTGATAAAGTGTTGGATAGAATTCAAGGCATTATACATGAAATGCGGATTCATCTGTGCCCGCAAAGCCTTGAGTTGAAGTTTGGTGGCTTGAAGTCTTAATAACTCTGTCTCCTGCTTTTTCTTATCTGCCTCATACTGAACTTCCAATTCCATCTGCTGCCGCTTATTTACCTCCTCAGAATATTGCTCCGCAAACTTATCGTGCAACAACTGATATTCATAAGCATTTTTAAAGTCCTCTAATTCTGCATAGAAGGCGGCCATATCCTTGCATACAATAGCCATCTGACGAGAATCTTCGGTCAAGCTCGCATTTTCGTAAGCCAAGGCGAAGTGTGCCAAGGCCATATCTGGTTCATCGATCTCACTGTATAGTCGACCCCGCCAAGATTCTATGATCGAAAAGTTGTAATAATCCTCTTCAGAATTTTCCTTATAAAGGGATTCAGCCCGATCAAATAATTCCAAGGCCTCCGTATACATTTCACGATCAAAATAGCAGAACCCCAGGTTGGCATAGGCACCCGCACGGGCATTGGGGCTATTATCATCCGTTACTTCAATGGCCTTCTGGAAATAAGCTTCCGCATTTTCCTGCTCATCCATTGCCATGTACCCATTGCCTACATTCAAATAGTGCCAAGACAATCGGGATCGCATTGGCATAGATTCGCAAATCTCAATCACTCGCAAATAGGCCCGAACACTCTTTGGGTATTCGTCATTGCGCTCATACACCCGACCTAAACCACTGTGAATGAGCGTAAGGAAATATCTATCTTTTAAAACCATCGGTGGATCCATTCGCTGAATCGTCTTTTCAGCATTCAGGAGGAGTTCAATGGCTTTGGAATAGTTTTTATAATGGAGGTTCATAAAACCTTCCCGGCAGGTCATGTAGGCACTGAGGCGCTGATCCGGGAAATTCTTCAAGAGTTTTGAGGCCTTGTCCAGTTTTTCTGCGGCCTCCTCGAGGCGCTCCAGGTTCATTAGAGTACCAGCATAATCAATGAAGGTCTCTGCCAGCTGCTTCACCGTTCCTCTTTCCTCCAGGATATCAATAGCTGCCAGGAAGTGCTGCTCCGCAGCATCGAAGTGATACAACTGATTATCTAGGTTGGCCCTATTGAGCTCATAGTTTAACTTAAAATCTGGGTAATCGTGAGTTTGGAAAATAACGGCCTGTTCTTCTAGCAGTTCCGTAGCGCGCTTGATATTAGTGAAGGTATAGCAATCCGTCATCTTGTCAATAAGGAGGAGGCGCTGCATGGGGTCCCTCTGCTGACTTAGCTTCAGCTCATACTGCTGGTTGATCACCACGTTGGGTAGTGTCGTTATCATAATTTCCAGGTTAACTTATCCTAGCGTAAAAATCCCCCCTTCAAAATTGGTTGGGCCTGCCTATTGCATAGTGCAAGCCTTTTGTTTGTACGGCAGAGAAAAATTTAGGTTTCCCTGGTCCTTAGTAGTTTCCTTGAATAAATATGATAATCGGTCTGTAAAGCAATTCCACGTCATCAAATGGTCTCAAATCAACAGAGAACAAATGATCGTTCAGACAAACAAAGTGCAGGGCTTAAACATGCCACCGCTTAGCTTTGATAATGCGTTTTAGTGGGTTTTGCCTAAGATAATGGAGTTTTGATTATTTGACAACTCCCAGATTAGGGAGTTAGGATTATAAGTAGATGATGCTCTATAATTGTTAGTACAGTTTTATTGCGGAACAATGCCTCCACAACCATTATTCCATTTGTTTTTCTTCTTGTCGTTTTTCCCTCCGACAATCTTTTTCATGTCCTTTTTCTGCAAGGTTTTAAGGTCCTTCTTGAGATCGTCTAGACTTTTTTTCGGTTTTCCCATAGTCTCTAATTTAGTATATCGCGGGATGAAATAGTATTATACTTGCGACTCACTTCATTGAAGTAAAAGTACAAAATTATTTAAAAGCACAAAAGAATGTAATAGCAAATGAAGGATTATTGCTAAGTACAGGTTCAGACCGAACCCTAGCATGACGTGGAGAACACAACAGACTGATTATTAACTATATACCACAAAACATTATCAGTCAAATAATAACATATAATAAAACAATTAGTTCTGTCTCCACACCTCTTCTTCCTCCGGTAAGACTAGCACGACAACTAATAGTATAACATATGGTATCTAGAAATATGTACGCGCTAATCTTTAAAAGGTTGCTCTATATCACAATAAAAAATGAATAAAAATTCTTGCAAATGTAATACTGGAAATGCACTACAGCCCTTGCTCTATACAATCATTGAGCAAGAGATAATCAAACGCTTCAAGCTGCAAAATTCGCCGTTTTCCTTCAGTGTGTTTAGTAGTGTTTTACAGGCCTTCTTGGAGTCTTCTCATCTGCTCCATAAAGGCCGGACGTCTTCTTCGGCTAACTTCGATCTTGATGTCGTCATCCATGACTAAATATCCTCCATCTCCCTTCACAAACTTGCGCATGAAGTTGAGGTTGATGACATGTCGTTTATGAACTCTGTAGAAATTAAAGGGCGCTAGTAGGTCTTCGTAAGATTTTATCGTTTTGGAGGCTGTAATCCGCTCTCCACTATTGAGATATATGTGTGTATAATTATCTTCTGCTTCAAATCGCACAATGTCCTTGATATTGACAAAATAGATGCCGTCCAAGGCTGAAATACTCATTTTGGTAAAGGCATTGGGATTGCTGTAGTGATGATTAAACAATTCGTAGCGTTTATCCATCTCACTTTCACGCCGTGGCTTAATCCTGGAAACGGCCTCTACCAACAAATCCACATCAATAGGCTTAATGATATATCCTATAGAACTGTATTCACAGGCCTTAATCGCATAATCATGGTAAGCTGTCACAAAAATGACCTCGAATTTAATAGGTCGAAGTTTGTTCAATAATTTGAATACCAAACCATCTGGCAAACTAATATCAAGAAATGCCACATCTGGCTTGATATCATTATCGCTTAGTAGTTTTTGGCCTTCTTCGATCGTTCGGGCTTCCCCAACGAGCTCAATGTTGTCGCAATGTTTGGCTAAGAGGGTCTTTAAGTTGTTTAAACCATTCAACTCATCTTCAACAATAACTGCTTTTAGCACATCAATCGGTTTTACTTTCTAAATAATTTGTAAAAGTACCTATTAGAACGAAAATACTGAAAAAAAAATTGAACCGATGAGGATACGGGAGGCTCCTACTGAGATCGGTAATTTTGTGACCTGATTTATCCATCAACGTCCCCAAATCGGACTGATATCTAAATGAATAAGCCTCTAAACAAATGAGGCTTCTTCGACCGAGTTTGCTGCCTGCTGGGCGAAAAAATGACAGGATACCTCCTAAAATACCTTAATATTGAAGTCACTATCTTAACCGTAGAGAAGACAGCCAGGGAGCAAAGGGCAGTCGGAATGGGCTTTTTCCATCTCTTTTTACTGCTGTCAAATAAGTTTGTCCAAGAAGGTTAATACTTTTGGGCAATGAAGAGAAGCTAATCCATTATGAGTAAACCGATCAAACGCAACAAAACCAAAGAGAGAATACACGAGGTAATCTTTGAGGCAGACACCCCTATGGGGCGCACCTTTGATATTTCTTTGCTAGTCGTAATATCGATTAGCGTACTGATTGTGATGCTAGAGTCGGTCGATTATATCCAAGTCAAATATGCTTCTTTATTCTTTGTGTTAGAATGGATCTTCACCATAATTTTCACCATTGAGTACGGCTTACGGATTTACGCCGTTTATCGCCCCCTCAAGTATATGACTAGCTTCTTCGGTGTGATAGATCTGCTAGCGATTCTCCCGGCCTATCTCAGCTTATTTTTCGCAGGCACCCATTATTTCATCGTTATTCGGGCATTGCGACTGATCCGAATTTTCCGGATTTTCAAACTTGGACATTTTCTTAAGGAAGGAGCCATTATCACCAGTGCCTTGCGTGCCAGTAGAGCAAAGATCTTCGTTTTTCTGATGTCGGTCACGCTACTTGTCATCATCATTGGCGCATTGATGTATGTGGTGGAAGGGGGAAACAACGATAGCTTTTCCAGCATCCCAAGAAGCATTTATTGGGCTATTGTGACCTTGACCACCGTCGGGTATGGAGACATTGTACCGAAAACAGAATTAGGTCAGTTCTTATCCGCCGTGGTCATGATTCTTGGTTATGCCATCATCGCAGTACCTACCGGCATCGTATCTGCTGAAATGGTGAATGCAACCAGCAGCTCTAAAAACAACACACAAGCTTGTCGCTACTGCGGTAGAGAAGGACACGATGATGATGCGGTACACTGCAAGTATTGTGGTGAAATCCTTAATGAGGACGATTAAACCCGGCTCAAGGCCTTTTTGAAGCTCGGTTATAGCCGCGTTCGTTAAAGGGAGTAAGTTTTTCAAGATAGAAGGCTTCTAGTAGCCCAAGTTCTTCCGAATAATCCGAAGTGTCGGCCCGGTGAGGTAGCTCTTCCAGGATTTCAAATACAAAATTTTCCTCCTTAAAGGTATTCCAGTCCTTTTGCAAGACTGTGTTTCGATGGCTGCCCATGTTGAGCTGAAAACGATGACGATTCCAGATGGCATTCAGATTAGCACTAGATCCAATCAAAAGCTTCCCATTGGAAAGATTGCGGATCTGAAATGCTCCCATCTTGAATTTCATTTCCTTATAGGCAGACTTAAGGGCTTTGCGGTCTTTCATAGAATGGCAAGTGAAATGGTCCGTATTTGAACTGATTTTAGCTATCAGCTATCGACGGAAACAACCAGCTCTCTACCGCAAAAGTTCCCTATTCCTCCACTGCGAGCACTTCAACACTCCAAGCCTGTGGTTTATCAGCAAAAATAGCCTTTGTATCTGCCCAGGTGGATTGGAAAAGATCAGAATACCGATAGGCATTCAAAGCATCTTCATCTTCCCAATAGCTATAAGTGAAGAAGATCTCCGGCCGATTGATATCCCGGAATAATTCCAAATGATGGCAGCCGGGAAAGTGCCGAATGTGCTGTTTCTTTTCCATAAAGATGTCAACGAAGGTATCCACCTTAT
Source organism: uncultured Lewinella sp. (assembly GCA_913057785.1). GTDB lineage: Bacteria > Bacteroidota > Bacteroidia > Chitinophagales > Saprospiraceae > DT-111. The sequence goes on from CAJXPD010000062.1 coordinate 30,505, forward strand.
CAGCTTGGAAAGTCATTTTGACTATACGTTTGATCATGGATTCTTTACTTAGATGGGGAGTGCCATATGAAGAAGCACTAATTCTCTTGCTCTTCTGGCTTAGTGCGAAAATCAATTTGTACTGTATCCTCCACCTTCAAACCAAATAAGCTACTGGCTTTCCCCATGTTTACAGCAATCTCCAGTAAATCGGCAGCATTAAACAGACACAGAATTTCCCCTACCTCCACATCCTGGTATTGCTGAGAAAGTAGGGTAATGGGATCATGACGCTTAAAAAAGAGACTGAACTCTCTCCCCTGCCCCACCTGCTCAAATACAGTTTTAGTAATGTTAAGTATCACATTTTCAAACTGATCTACATGAATGACCGAACCTCTAATCTGGGAGTGACTCTGGACAGGTGTGAAGGTGATCCGCTGCACCAGATCCGATGCGGGTGATCCGATTTCCTGGATAGGTTTCCCTGCTGCTAGGTGTCCAACTGCGTTGGCATACACCTCAGCCAATGGGAAACGAGCATCAGGTTTCGGGTCAAGCTGGAAGATGGACTGTGGGATTACACCGAAAATGAGCGAAAACACGCCATTGTCCGGACCAATGAAGAAGTGACCTTCATGAGCGATGGCAACAAACCCCTTCTCCTTTTCTTCCGGATAATCATTTACACTAATCAGGTGGATGGTTCCTTTTGGAAAACTTTGCCAACAATTTTTGAAAATAAAGGCGGCTTGAACAATATCGTAATTGGGAATATCATGGGCGATATCCACAATCTGAATTTGCTCATTCTTGCAAAGTATAGCCCCTTTGATCATGGGGAGATAGTAGTCTTTCCAACCGAAATCACTTGTCAGGGTAACGATAGGCATAGCTCATGGATCGCTGTTGTGCCCGTAAATATACAAGGATTTCCGCTTTTCTTATATGTCGACGGCCTATACTTATCCACACTGCTTTTCAGCAAAACGCTGGTGATTCCCCCTCTTCAAGGGATGCGAATAAGTGCTGTTAGCATCTAGCATTTTGTCTTCCTACAGCATAAATGCTGCTTGAATAATAGCTATCTTTGTCGAGTGGGAACGAAAGTGGGGCTTTCCTTGTTTTATTACAAGATGCGCCATCTTTGTGTTTTGCATCAGTTGAAAGCCAAATCAAACTTGTCCTGGCAAGGAGCTAGCTTGAGCACTTGATTCTGCTACTTTGACGGACACAAAAGAATGGTAGAAGCCGGGTTTTAATTTATATTTAACTTGATAATTGAGCTTCTAACAGGAAGTTAAACTATATTTGATAGTAAGTGGGTCAAAATAAGGAATTCTTATCTAGGCCAAGTCTAGGCAGAATCGCCCAAAATTATTTTTTCATCAAATCGAAATCTAAGTATTGAGCGAGATCATTTTAAGTGTAGAGGGAATAGATCCGTTACAACTATACGGAGAGAATAATACCAAACTGAATCTTTTGCGCGAGGCTTTTCCTGAAGTCACCATTACTTCCCGCGGCAGTAATCTAAAAATAAAAGGCGAAAAGAAGTTTACTCAAAAGGCGAAGTCCAAGTTTGAGTTAATGGTGCGGCTGTTGCGCGAACATAAGGAACTACCCACTCAGATGGTCCAAGATCTTCTAAGTGGTAGTAATCCATTTGAGCATCACATCAGTAATGGCAAGGCCAAGACTATTGTACATGGTAGAGACGGTAAGGCCATTAAAGCTAAGACAGTTAATCAGAAGAAACTGGTAGACGCTGCAGAGCATAATGACATTGTCTTTGCCATCGGACCTGCCGGAACCGGTAAGACCTATACAGCCGTGGCTATGGCTGTACGCGCCTTAAAAAACAGACAAGTCAAGAAGATTATCCTGACTCGTCCTGCTGTAGAGGCTGGCGAAAGTCTAGGTTTCCTACCCGGTGACCTAAAAGATAAAGTAGATCCTTATCTACGTCCGCTATATGATGCCTTGGATGATATGATTCCAGCTGAGAAGTTAACTCAGTTTATGGCCAATCGAACGATCGAGATCGCGCCACTGGCTTTTATGCGTGGACGAACCCTAGACAACGCCTTTATCATCCTGGATGAAGCGCAGAATTGTTCAACCTTACAGTTGAAGATGTTCTTGACGCGTTTAGGACCAACGGCTCAGTGTATTATTACGGGGGACCTTTCGCAGGTCGACTTGCCTTACCATCAGAGATCCGGTTTGCGCAGAGCCATAGACCTTTTGGCTGGCTTGGAGGGCATTACCGCAGTGAATCTTACTGCCGATGATGTCGTACGTCACCGCTTGGTAAAAGCGATCATACAGGCTTATGAGCGATCCGATGAGGATAGACGTAACCGTCGCAGTGAATCAGAAGAAAAACGGTTAAATGGCAGGCATAAAGCCTCAAGTCAACCCTCAGAAAGTAAATCCTCTGAAGAAGAAGAATAAATTACGAATAGCCCAGTTGCAAATGTGACTGGGCTTTCTTGATTAGAGAGCTAGCCTCTCCCTACTGAACTATATATTTTTACCCTATATTTGCCCTCCACCAGATAAGACCTACCTTGTATACTGACAAGCGCAGTTTGACAAATGTAAGTCCTGTAGCCTCAGCTATATCTTATTGAACATAAGTACCAACATGACGACCTATCAATTGCACAAACCGGATCGCAAGATCCAAGGTCAACTAAGATTGACCGGATCCAAGAGCATCAGCAATCGAGCATTAATTATCCGCGCACTAAGCGGCACAGACTTTCCCATTGATCACCTGGCCAAGGCTAATGATACCGACCTAATGATGGAACTTTTGGCCAGTGAAGAGGAAGTCCGCGATGCTGGCCCGGCAGGTACGACCTTTCGCTTCCTCACCGCCTATCTAGCGATGCGGCCAGGCAGTCAGATCCTTACCGGTACCGAGCGAATGAAGCAACGTCCTATTGGCGTCTTAGTGGAGGCCTTGAAGCAATTGGGTGCCAATATTGAATACCTGGGAAAAGAAGGCTATCCTCCTTTACGTATCGGTGAACCCACGGAACTAGGTAAAACAGATGAGTTGAGTATCAGTGCAGGTACAAGCAGTCAATTTATCTCTGCTCTTTTGATGATTGCCCCGGTACTTCCGAATGGTCTAAAGCTAAACTTGCAAGGTAAGATCGTATCTCGCTCCTATATCGAAATGACCCTGGGTTTGATGAAACAGTTTGGGGTGAATCATGAATGGGAAGGACAGACCATTTCCATCGCTCCGCAGTCTTATGAAGCCAAGCCCTTTGTGGCCGAGGCAGATTGGTCAGCAGCCTCTTATCACTATGCATTAGCTGCCTTTGCCGATGAACTGGACCTGCAATTGGACGGACTATTTCCCAATAGCTTCCAAGGTGATGCCGCCTTGGTAGAGATCATGGAACAGTTTGGGGTACATACCGAGTTTAATGAAACGGGCATTCGGTTGACCAAAAACGGTAAGCCATTGCCTCCGATGTTCGAATGGGATTTTATTCTTTGCCCGGATATTGCACAGACTATGTCGGTCATTTGTGCAGGTCTTGGGGTACAAGGTCTATTCACCGGCTTAGAGACCTTAAGCATCAAGGAAACGGATCGAATTGAAGCCCTAAAGAACGAATTAGGAAAAGTTCAAGCTTTCTTGTCTAAATTACCCCAGCGTTTTTCTCCTAAATCAAATAAAGAATTCTTTACGGTCGAAGGCAAAGCAAACCTGAGCACTACCCCCACTTTTGCGACTTATGAAGATCACCGGATGGCCATGGCCTTTGCGCCCTTAGCCATGCTTGGGAAGATAGAGATCGAAGAGCCCATGGTGGTGATAAAGTCCTATCCTGCCTTCTATGAGGATTTGGAGTTGTTGGGGTTTGTGGTGGAAAGGTGAGAAGACAGGGGCTACTTTCAAGGTCAGGTTTGGTCCATAGTCGGCAGTCGATAGTTGCGCAGGTGGGACAAGACGATTACTAAGACTAGTAGAAGCTAATACAACACTCCTTCCAGTTCATTTTTATACTTTGCCATGAAATTGCCACTAAGTCTATCGACTATGGACTGATAAACCATCGACTTGGATTGGCCGCTTACATCTGACATCTCACTTCTGAAAGCAAAGCGATCTTTCTCCAGTCCATTCCAATGATTTTCTTATTTTGCCTAACAAACAAAACCTAAGGAAACGCATGGAAGTCACAATACTAGACAATCTAGGCCTATCTGCCGATCTCCTTTTACGAAGTCTCTGCTCCCTTTTTATCGCCATCCTATTTATCCAATCTGGAGTGGATAAGGTGATCAACTGGAAAGGAGAAAAGGAGTTTTATACCTCTCACTTCAAGAAGTCCATCTTAAATGGCACAGTTCCTATTCTCATGCCGGTAATTACTATTTCTGAATTGGCCGCTGGCTTCCTGTCTGGCATTGGCCTGATCATGTATGTGGCGGGAGGGAGCCCAAACCTCGCCTTCCTAGGCATGCTCTTGGCTAATCTTTCCATTATCCAGCTGTTCTTTGGGCAAAGGGTAGCCAAGGATTTTGCGGGTGCGGCCTCTTTGGTCCCGTATTTTTTGATTACGGTAGTGGGTTTATACTTGTACCTCAGTTAAAGTAATTACTGTCAAGTAGCCTTAAGACTCATGGGGTCGATGCCTGCTAACTCTTGATTAGAAAAATCTAGCTGTTGCAGGCACCGACTGACACAAAGCCAGAGCGTTTAGATGAAAACAATTTGCGTGCTAGGCCCTTCAGCCAAAGCGTACATGTCCCCTACAGTAATGATATCTTTCACCTCCGGTATAAAGTCCTCTTGCTTTAGGTGAAACATGTCAGCGGCTAATTTACAGGCATAAACCTCTCCTCCACTGGCTTCAATAATTTCAAAAAACTCGGATACGGGCGGAATATCCAATTTATCCATTTCCCGCTTCATCATATGTGAAGCCAAGGCTTCGAAGCCAGGTAAGCCGGCAAGCATGGTAGGCACTTTTGGCATAAATGCAGGATTACCTACGGTTGCCGTATGTAAGTGGTCTGAATGTCCTTTACGGATGGCCTCTAGGCCGAAGAAGGTAAAGAAGAGTTTGGCTTCCATTCCCTCCATCAAAGCTCCGTTAGCCATGACCAAGGCGGCATAGACATCTTCCAATGTACCTCGTGCACAGATAATAAGTACTTTCTCTACAGGGTGTTTTTCTTTCTTCTTGACCTCAGGGGCTGTTTTTACTGCTATATTTTCCATTTTGTTCTTTTTTGGTGAGAGGATAGTTTCTAGATACAGCTAGCTGGCTTTGGAATACCTGCAATTCTAGAAGCATTCTTTAAGGGTCCACCCGGAAAGAGCTTGTAGAAGGATTTGATATCTACTACGCCAGACTTGCCGATTCTTCTAATGTTTAGGGTTTTTCCGGTCTGACACTGCTCGCGCAAGTAGTGAATGACCTCCATGTGTTTCGGCCCAAGGACGATATTCAATTCTTCTGCAATTTCGCAAGCCACAGCCTCATCCCATTGTCCCATATCAGTTAGATAACCTTCTTCATTCACCTGCACAGCTTTTCCAGCAATAAGTACTTCAGACATGATTTATTAATTTCTAGGGTTGAGAAAATTCGATTATGAATTAGGGATTAGAAGCTAGACTTCTTCTAGTTCTTTCTCCGACTTTTTTCCAGCCATACTCATATGAGTAGATATGGGGAAGGAACGCCCTCTTAGTAACATATTCCAGTAGGCCCATTTAAAGGCTAATTTCCCCCAGTGGTTGATTCTGGTAACTCCCAGTAGAGAAAGTGGACCGATGCCCGGAATTGGAAATTTACCTGGTAGTGGTTGGACATCATAGTTGAAGTCAATCACGGAAGCCTTGCCATATCCCGTCTCAATAAAGCAATTGGAATGGCCATCGAAACGTGCTGAAAGCGGCCTTCCAGCCAGGTAATCCATGATGTTTTCAGTCAAAATTTCTCCTTCGAAGTGAGCTACAGCACCCGCCTTGGAAGCCGGAAGGTCAGTGGCATCGCCTAAGACAAAAATATTAGGGTACTTTTTGGATTGAAGGGTTTCCTTATCCGTCTCTGCATAATGTAGATCATCGTCTCCCAACTCGCTATCTCCCACTAAGGATGCCCCTTTATTGACAGGAATTGCCACTAATAGGTCAAAAGGAATTTCTCGGTCATCGTAGGAAACAATACTTTTCTTCTCATTATCTACCCTTTCCAGATAGAAATCCGGCTCCACCTTAATGTTTCGCTCAGAAAGTAGTCCTTCCAACATTCGAGAAGCCACTGGTTTGGTGAATGCGCCCGACATCGGCGTGACAAAGGTAATGTTGACTTTATCCCTCAATCCTTTCTCCGTAAAGAAGGCCTCAGCTAAAAAGGCAAATTCGAGCGGCGCAGGCGGGCACTTGATCGGCATATCCGCAATATTAATCACCAGCTCGCCACCTTCCCATTCCGCCAATCTATCCGCTAGTAAACAAGCGCCTTCATAGTCATAGAAAGAGAAGATGTCTTTCTGCCAATACTTCCCCTGTAGACCTGGCGTTTCCTCAGGATCTGGCGCACAGCCCGTGGCGATCAGGAGAAGATCATAGTCAATTGGGGGATGGGATTTGAGATAGACCCTTTGTTCTTCTGGACCAACCTTTTCCACTTCATCCCAAATAGCTTGTATTCCTTTAGGAAAGAACTTTGCTTTTGGCTTGACGATCTCCTCTTTGGAGTAAATTCCAAAAGGAACGAAAAGGAATCCAGGCTGATAATAGTGATTGGGATCTTTGTCGACTATGATGATTTCCCATTCGTTTTTAGGAAGTTTCTTGTATAACTTATTGAGCATCATAGTCCCCGCAGTACCCGCACCTAAAATGACTAGCTTTTTCATATCATCTATTAGTTGAATGGCTAGTTCAAAGGTGAAGTAAATAGACCTGACGCAGAATGACTTACATCATCCCAGGATTTGATTTGTATCAGGCTTTGACCTCCTTAAGCGTCGGCAGGACTTTGGCTAGGATAGCAATAATCTCCTCTTGCTCGTCCCTATTCAAGGAAGCGAAACCTAATCGTAAACCCTGATATTTGGGCAAGAACTCATGCGCTACATTCAGATAGAGTCCATGCTGTAGGCAAGCAGTAACCAAAGCCTGAGCATCGATAGGTTGTTTGAATTTTGCCCATACGGACATCCCCCCTTCGGGCTTGGTGAAATCAATAAAAGGCTTCAAATGGGTACTTAGCAGTGCACAGAAGGAGTCTCTTCTCTTTTCAAATACTTTGACTACCTTCTTTAAATGCCTTTGGAGCTCCCCCTCCTGAATAAATTGAGCCAGTGCAAACTCCAGCGGTGGATCCCCTTGTCGATCTATTATCCTTCTAATCTGACTCAATTGGCTGACTACCGTGGCAGGCGCAACCAGGTAGCCGACGCGAATGGCCGGGGCAAGCATTTTGCTCAATGAGCCAATGTAAAGTGTCCTGCCACTGCTATCGACACTGGCCAGCGGTAATATCGGAGCACTATCATATCGAAAGGCGTAGTCGTAGTCATCTTCGAAAATCAAAAAGTCATGCTCTTCTGATAATTGAAGCAGCTGCATTCTTCGCTCCGCACATAGAGTGACAGTAGTCGGATAATGATGATGGGGCGTCAAGTACATAGCCCGAATGGTGTGTTTCTGACAAACTCGTTTAACATCTTCCACACAGACCCCCTCTTCATCTACTCCGACTTCTACCAGTTCTCCCTGAGCCGCCTGTATCCCCCAATTTGCTGAACGGTAATTTGGGGACGTTACAATCACCTTATCCCCCGGTTTTAGCAAGGCATAAAAACACAGAAATAGCGCCATGTTGCTTCCCCTAGTAATGAGAATTTCTTCTGCCTGGCAATTCAGTCCTCTGGTTTCGCTTAGATACTTAGCCAGTTCTTCCCGTAGTTTCAATTGCCCCTCCACGGCACCATAGCCTAGCAATTTCGGTCCCATGTAGCTATTCATGGCCGAGCGGTAGTGCTTCAAGACAATATTCATAGGAGTGAGGCGAACATCCGGGGAGCCATCATTGAGACTTAGGTGGTGCGGTGGTGGATTGTGATAAAGGTCGACGGGAGGAAAGTGCCCCGGTAGCACGGAATTGATTGTTGGTCCAGAAGTCTTTGTACTAGAAGGTCCCAGTTTTTTCGCTTGATCCAGCGGTAGGTGTTCTGCAATAAAGGTTCCACTACTGGAAGCCACTTCGATCCATCCCTGAGCCATTAGCTCCTCATAGGCTACAATGATGGTTTTACGATTAATCCCCAGGAGTTCTCCCATCTTCCGAGTTCCTGGCAGCCGCTGCCCAGGTTGCAGGCGCCCCTGACTCACTTCTCGGATGATCGCACTTACGATTTGTAAGTAAACCGCTTTGCTACTCTCTCGATCTATGCTTATTATTGTTTTCCAAGGTAACACCGGACCAGTATTTAATTAAAAAATGGAGTACCTATATACTCCGGTTAAAGTATAATATTGTACACAGAATTACAAAAATCATTCACAGATGAACCGTAGGCCAAACGCGAACGAATACAATCCTTACTATGAAACCTATGTAGGGAAAGTAGGTGATGGAAATATTCTCTCGATCCTTGAACGACAAGAAACTGAAATGGTAAGCTTCTATGAAAGCATACCAACAGATCGATGGGAATATCGGTATGCCGAAGGGAAATGGACGCCAAAAGAGGTACTATTGCACATTATCGATGCTGAACGAGTTTTCTCCTATAGGGCCTTGAGAGTAGGAAGGGCTGATGCGACTCCCATGCCAGGTTTCAACCAAGATCCCTACGTAGAGACCTCTGCCGCAAATGATCGCACTCCCGCTTCCTTGATTGCGGAATACCAGGCCGTTCGGCAAGCCACCCTAGCCCTATTCAAGAACTTACCCGCTTCAGCCTGGGATCAATTAGGCACGGCTAGTGATTCTCCAGTTTCTCCTCTAGCATTGGCCTATATTATTGCGGGTCACGAAATCCACCATTCTATTATCACAAAAGAGAGATACTTAGTCTAAACGGAACCTAAGCCTGGTCTCCCTTTATTTTCAAAAGGACAGAAAATATTATCTGATGGAACAGTATACCAAGACAGAAAGAAACACCGTAAAGCGAGTCCCCAAAAGAGGTCACTATGATAAAGCAACCGTCTACGAAGTATTAGACGCAGGCTTCATTGCCCACGTGGGCTTTTCAATCGATGGTCAACCTTTTGTGATTCCTACTGCCTACGGAAGAAAAGGAGACCAGATTTATTTACATGGCGCCACTACTAGTCGCTTGATTCAGCACCTGCAGGGAGGGGCGCCAGTTTGCTTCACGGTAACTTTTGTAGATGGTATCGTGCTAGCCCGCTCCGTCTTTCATCACTCGGTAAATTACCGTTCGGCCGTGGTCTTTGGAAAGGCACGTTTGGCGACGGAGGACGAAAAGATGGATGCCCTAGAAGTCGTCACAGATCAAATACATAAGGGCCGCTGGCAAGAAGCTCGCCTACCAAATGCTAAGGAAATGAAAGCGACGGCCGTTCTTGTGGTCGATATAGAGCAAGCTTCCGCAAAGATTAGAATGGGAGGACCATCAGACGACAAACCGGATTATGATTTGCCGATCTGGGCGGGCGTGATACCTATGACAACGGTATACGGAAAGCCGATTGTAGACGAGGTACTCCCGGATGATATCCCGATGCCTCCGAGTGTGGAGAAGTTTGCCTAAGAAAGCTGATTAAGTCAGATATGAAGGAGACTACAATCAGAGGAAATCGGATCCGTTATGAGGATCGTAATGCTCAACAGGAGGAGGTTATCTTACTGGTGCACGGGCACCCTTTTAACCATTCCATGTGGAAGTATCAGTACGAAACCTTAGCGGATTTTCGGCTATTGCTTCCAGATCTCAAGGGCTATGGTCAGTCGGATTATGCCTTTGATAAAATATATATCGAAGGACAAGCGCTTGACCTAGCCCTGCTACTGGATGAACTACAAATAGAAAAGGTCCATCTCATCGGCCTATCGATGGGCGGACAAATCATTGTGGAATTCCAAAGGTTATTCCCTACCCGAGTAAAATCACTGGCCATTTGCGCCAGCACGCCGAATGCCGAAACACCTGAAACCTATCGTAATAGATTGGCATTGGCAGATGCGATTGTCGAAATGGGAATGACCAAATACACGGAGCAAGATATTCACAAGTACATAAACTTGGAGGAAGTTGGAGAAGGTTCTCAAGTTTATCAGCATCTTTTCCAAATGATGTCCCAGACGCCTAAGGAAGGAGCTGCGGCCTCACATCGAGGCAGAGCCGAACGAAGGGACAATTTTCCGTACTTAGGGCAGATCAAGGTACCTACCCTGGTGATTGCCGGAGAGAAGGACTATTTCTTTCCCGTGGAAGCCGTAGAAAAGGTAGCTCAGGCCATAGAAGGCGCACAATTCCAAGTCATCAAAAACTCCGGCCACCTTCCTAACATGGAACAGCCGGCCACCTTTAATCGCTTGATTCAGCACTTTTATCATAAGTTAACTTCAATTGCCCATATTTAGCACACATATATAGGTAAGGCGAGCGACAGCAAGGAGTAGTCTCAGACTTCACGGTAAGGGTCTATTTGAAAACTAGTATATTAGTAAATGCAAGTTGCGCTCAAAGAATGAATCGTAACTTGGGTTAGTTATCAAAATGGACTGAATATGAAATATTTGATCACCCCACTATTATTGCTTTGCTGCTCGCTCGCCTTTACTCAAGATCAAGCCACTGAATCCGTCACGCCCGACTTCAAAGCCTTTGACCTCAAAGACCTAGAAGGGCAGATGGAAGAGTCTGGTCGCCCCTGGCTCCCCTTCCTTAAAGTTCCTACCTTGAGCACGGGCATCTACACCCTCAAAGTCGGTGCGACAGACCGGCAGCAGCCACATGATCAAGATGAAGTCTATTATGTCATGAAAGGCAAGGCTAAATTTGAAGCCGGTGGCGAAAAGTCCAATGTGAAGGAAGGTAGTATTCTATTTGTGAAAGCCGAGGTTCCGCACCGCTTTTATGAGATTGAGCAAGATCTGCAGGTGTTGGTTTTCTTTTCTGCTGCGGAGAAGGAGAAGTAGTTGTGGATAATATCCATAGAAGGCCATCGGTGCTGGTGCCTAAGCCATTTGGTTGGTGAAAAACACCAACCAACGCAGGAGGCTCACGCTTCCCAAAGACTCTATGGGATGAAGTGGGTGGAGCCTCTGGTCAATTGGGTGGAGCCCGATGCGGGAGGCCCGGCAAAACACTGTTCG
>CAJXPD010000063.1 GCA_913057785.1 uncultured Lewinella sp.
CTATCCGTAGGAATCAAGACGGCTAACCAAGCTAAAAACAGAGTGAATGAACTCGCCGCTGCTGGGGTACATCTAATCAAGGCCTATGAAATGCTACAGCCGGAAATATTGAAGGCTGTCTTAGAGGCTGCAGCAAAGAAGGGGCTACCCGTCACGGGGCATGTACCCCTCAGTACCGATGTAATTACCGCTTCCAACGCCGGCCTTCGCAGTATAGAACATATGCGTAATCTAGAAATGTCCTGCACTTCGGATTGGGAAAAGTTGATGGAGACACGGCGCAATGAATTGAAAGATGGAGCTAGAGAAGCAGGGGGCGATTTACGTAGCCGGCTGCATCAATTACAGCGTACTTACGCCATTGAAAATCAAGACTCTACCACTCGGGCAAATGTTTTGGGAACTCTCGCCAAAAATAATACCTGGCTTGTCCCTACCTTAACCATCCTGGCTTTTCGCGAAAATCGAGTTTATGCACGTCCAGCTTGGAGAGAGAATTTTAAGTATCTGCCTGACTCTACCGGAACACGTTGGCGTGCTAGTGCTGAAAGACTAGCCAACATGCCAGTGGATTCAGCGGGCGTGAAGTTTGCCAAATGGGGCTATGACATGGTGAGGAGACTGCCTGAGGCAGGCGTAGGCATTATGGCAGGAACAGATACACCAATCGCTTTTCTGACACCAGGTTATAGTCTGCATGAAGAATTACGGCTGTTGGTCAATAGCGGTTTGACGCCGATCCAGGCTTTGGAAGCTGCTACCGTAAGACCTGCCGAGTACTTTAATATGCAAGATGATTTGGGAACAGTTGAGTCGGGTAAAATTGCAGATTTGCTATTGCTGGATGCCAATCCATTGGAAGATATCGAAAATACGCAACGAATTCGAGCCGTGATCAAGGATGGACATTTGCATGACCGGACAAAGCTGGATACCTGGCTGCAGGAGTTAGAGGGCTCATAGCCATATTTGCCAGGGTAAACCACCAATTTTACCTGCTGATTCGAAATTATTGATCGGAAGAAACAATGTTACTATAAGACGCTGTACATTGGGGGAATAAAGGCTTCCTGAAGGTAGCCTGATCTCTAACTGTTTAATAGCTCAAACCTTAGAAATCTAAATATGGGTCTTAGTATTGTTTCCAACCTGATTGGTGTCTTACGCCAGCATGAAGAATTTGATGATTGGTGGGAAGGATCAGAGGTCGCCATACCTTTGCTGAATCAAAAGGCCCTTCCCATTACTTTTACCAACCTTCCCGCCGAGGAAACCCAGGATTTTCTTACTGATGCAGATGCCGCTCTTGCTAATTTCCTTAAGATCGGAATGGAGGAAAGGGCAAGGATGGCGCCGCACATTTGGCAAAACTGTAAGGCGTTTTTGGAAGCTATTGGATATGAAGAGGAAGATCAGTCGCTTTGGGATATTAAGCATGCCGATGAAATTTGGTCTTTTGTCGACTTCCGAAATATTTATCTGGAGCGCCGGCATCGCCGAGATCAGGATATCTACATTAGTCTGCATGGGGAATGCGAATGGGAGCAAGAGCATGGCTTGCAATTGGTCTTTCGGTAGGGAAAGAAGTTGACCAGGGTAAGTCAGATAGATGGACACTTGACGGAAGCGGATGCCTATGACAAGGACGATACACAAGATCAGTTACTTTCTGCATTTTAAATATTTGCTTCTCTTGACTTAATGATGCCCTTCGATTAAATTGCTCGACTATGGATATACCCATTTATCAGGTTGATGCATTCACCAATCAAGTCTTCTCTGGAAATCCCGCTGCTGTCTGTTTATTGCAAGAATGGTTGTCGTTCGAACAAATGCTGCAAATTGCTCAGGAGAACAATCTGGCAGAAACAGCCTATTGCTTGATGCAAGAGGATGCCTTTTCAATCAAGTGGTTTACCCCCGAGATAGAAATGGACTTATGTGGGCATGCCACCTTAGCCACCGCTCATGTATTGTTTCAATACCATTTTCCGGATCGCAACTTACTTACCTTCCAGTCCAATAGTGGAGAACTGAATGTTAGTCGAAAAGGAGATTGGTATCAATTGGATTTCCCTTCAAGAGTTCCTGTTCCTAGCGAGCTTCCTGCAGTCATTCTAGAAGGGATTGGAGCTACTCCCGAACAAGTACTAAAGGCGCGAGACTATGTCCTGGTTTTTGAAACACAGGAACAGATAGAAGCTATCCAACCCAATGTTGCCTTATTGAATACGATCAACATAGATCCCGGTGGAATCGTGGTAACTGCCCCTGGAGAAGAAGTGGATTTCGTTTCCCGTTTCTTCACCCCACAAGCTTCCATCTTTGAAGATCCTGTTACGGGTTCTGCTCATTGTAGTTTGATCCCCTATTGGAGCAGGCGCTTGGGTAAGGATCAAATGATGGCCCGTCAAATCTCAAGCCGCGGAGGAGTGCTTCGGGTGGCAGATAGAGGTGGACGGGTGTTGATCAGCGGTCAGGCGGTGACCTACTTGCAGGGGTCCATCAAGATTTAGTTATATAGAACAACCTTTAGCTCGTCAATCTACAATCTACATATGAAATACCTCTCTCTACTAGCCTTGTTTTGTTTAGCACTCAGCGCACTATATAGTCAAAGTACTCAACTGGGTGGCACTGTTGATATTTCTTTCGCGAAAGGACAGATAAAGAGTCAATTCGTTTTGAGCAACCTGCCCAATCAAGACGAGGCTTTGTCCTTTATGCTGCACAGCGATCTTAGCGTAAAGCGGATATTGCTAAACGATCAAAAAATTGAGTTTGCCAAGACGAAGCAACAATGTTATGATTGTACAGTGTACGCTATTTCCTCTGTCAAAACTTTCGAAGCTGCTGATCGTCTGCTGATCGAAACAGAAGGGCGATTCAAAACCTATAAGGCGGGTCAAAACAAGAAGGACTACAAAGGAAAAATTGCCAATAACTATGGCATCCTAAGAGCCAGTGAGCAGGCTAAGTGGTATCCAGTGATCATTAGCCAAGGCAAAAAACTGCCTGCCTTTTTGAGAAAGTATCCCTACACTTTGGATCTCCAAGCGAATTGCGATTGCAAGAGTATCTATATTGGCAGAGGTGCTCCAAAGCCTAGTGGCGCGCGCTTCGTAAGTAATAACCCAAGCAAAGACATCATGTTGATTGCTGGCAATTATGAATGGACAGAAGGGAAAAAGGCTATATTCCTCAACATTACAGATCAACCGCTTATCGATCGACTGGACAGTCTCTTCTCCTCCATATCCGAGTACTACGAATCCATCACTCAAATAGATATGCCTACCAAATACGTTATGGCGCATCTACCTTCGGACAATGCTCGATGGGGAGGTTTCATGACCTACCCAACGATCGTCAGCGTTCGTAAATCTATGAGCAATCGAAATCTGTCAGCCTATCTTTCCCACGAGGTAGCGCACTATCTTTTTGGAGATGTGTATCAAGCAGAGGGCAACCTATTTTGGTTTTATCTCGAATCTTTTGCCGAGTACTTTAGCTATAAATATCTACTTCAACATGATCCAGCCGGGATGCGAGGAGACTATCGGCGGATGCGCAAGAGCAAGGAATTCGTTCGCCTGGATCAGGTGAAGCAAATCAATCAAGTCACCAGTACGGCTAGATACCTAATTGGCCCCTTTCAGCTATTGGCTATAGAGCAACGCATCGGGGAAGAAAAGATGTTGGAACTGATCGCATCCGTATTTCCCAAGTTGGAAACGAGTGAGGATGGATACCAAACACTGGTAGCCACCCTCCTGGAGATCGGGGTTGAGGAAAAAACTGTGGCTGAGATTGAGGAGCAGCTCTTCCAACAGTTTGATCCGGCATCCTATGACTTCGTAGCAGACAGGCTCGAAGCCAAAAAATAGAGAAGACTAATCAAATTTTAAATCCTTATTGATCTCTTGAAGCACCTTAAGTAGCTCTCGCTTGTGCGGCACCAAGATCAAATTGCCAAGTGCTTTATTGGTGGTTTCCATTAGATCATTGACATCCGGATTTCGGGCTAGATTTTGCTTGACAATAGCCGGAATGCTTAATGACAGGCTGCTAAGTGATCGGGCGCCAAAATCCGGTTCCATTCGTAAGTATAAGGCTAGGTGTATCGCTTCTCCTAGGAGAGGGTTCGTGATTTTTCCACTGGCGTTGATTGCATTGGTGCCTGGTCGGCAGCTAGTACTCACCTTTTGATTTCCCCTTTTCAGGCCGGAGGTCCGAGTGCCTTGGTAGGGCATCCATTTAGATAGGCATTTAGCATCCTTTTTCTCTATAGTCAGGGTCGTGCTGGTGAAACCTAAGACCAAAGGACCTTCCTCCAGTGCTTCCTCGATCGTTTTGGAGGCTGACTTTTCTAGTACTTGTACACAAGAACTGGAATTGCCTCTTTGGTCCGTGGCAGTCCAAGTTCTATTTATCTGACAGGCCCAATTACAGTCTCCTCCTCCTACGGCATCTTCATGCGTGATCTCGATTTGGCTATCACAGTTATCTATGGCAGTAGCTTTGCCGGTGCGGGAGGGATCCATGCTGGTGGTCACCTTTTTTCTCGCTGGACATTTGATCTCGGGGCTGATTTGATCGACGGCAGCCGATGCCAATCCAATCATACAATCATTCAAACCATTAAAGGTTTCTAGCATCCAATCCGCTTGTTCAATCTGATCGGCATTTTGCTTGAGTTGTCGATGCCCAGTTAGCTCTCGGATTCTGTTTAAAGGTAAGTTGTTTGTGGTATTGCCAAGCACAATGGCAAAGAGGTAAGTTCCCCTGTTCTTTAGATTACAGGCAGTACCTCTAATGTTGTCACTACTCATGATTTTACCATCCGTCAAAAAGTAGACGATATCAGCAGTGTTTCTTGACTGTAAGGACTCTAGAGCTTTGGAAAACCTAGTAGCTCCACCGCGGAATTGGAGGCTCTTGATGACATTCAGTCGACTCTTGAAAGCCCCTCCTTTGACATCAATTGAAGGCAAAACGGTTCGAACCAGGTTGGAGAAACTGTAGACGGCGAATTCTACCTGTCTGGTGCTGGTCGCTTTTTCCGCAAGCTTGGTAGCGTAGGCTAGGGTGGCTTGCCTAATCCGCTCCTGTTGCTGATTGGTTACAGAGCCTGATTCATCGATCATGATGGCAATCTTTAGGGGCTTATTCGGGCCTCTTTGCGCTTGGCAACCAGGAAAACTTGGGTTTTCACAAGCTGACTCTGCCTGGACTCTGTTAGGTACGGTGAAACTTAGCAATAGGCAACACAGTCCAAGGGTTTGAGGGCTAAGTAAACGGAAGAAGTGCATTGGTGTTTGGTTTATGGTTGAACGGAATTAGCTTCCAACCAAAACTACACTTTGAGGCCATTCACGTCAACCACATGGGCATGTGGAAGGGCCTCTTACCGCCGAATACTTTGTCAAGAGAAATCCTACTTCGGGCTAATCTTAACTAGCTTTTCGCTAAAAAAGCTGCCATCTGATAATTTTAGGTTCAGGAAATAATAACCATCTACCCAATCGCTGAGATTCAACTCATGTCTTATGGACGAAAGCCCCTGGAAAACCTGGGTGTATAATACCTGACCCCAGGCATTCTGAATACTTAGGATCATATTTTCCTGACGCTCCAATTCCGCCTGAATTTGTAGTAAGCCAGTACTAGGATTCGGGAATACTTTTGCCCAAATTGGGGTTCCGGGGGTTTCTGTGTTGGTCAGTAAGGTAAACTCAAACCAATTGACGTTGAATAAGGGTTGTGTAATGAGCATGCGAAGTTGATGCCTTCCTGCTGGCAGGTCTAGGGTCTGATCGGTTGTGGTCCAGCTTTGCCAACCGCCGGTTGCCGGGAAAGTACTAGTGACTAAAGTTGTAGTGCTGCCATCTTCTTGAACGAGCTGAAGTTGTACCTGTCCTTGTTCGCTTAATGCTGCTGTACGGAAGCTCACCTGATACATCCCCGCAGTGGCCACATCGATATTGTAGTCTAGATAATCACCATTATCTAAGAATCCGATGTTTTGCCCCCCGCCTGCATCGCTCGTGTTCTCTAATTGAACACCGGATTGAAAGAAATAATCTTCTGCCTGAATTCTTCCCGGAATACTATGGATAGTAGCAACAGTATTAGTGATCAATTCTTGGAAAAAGGATTCCAGCGTAGCTCCATCTGCCGCCGCAATGGCATTTCCTGTATAGGTGGCTCGAAGCGTTTCTCGAGATTTTATAGTGTGATCAACGCCTAGAATAATGATCCGAGGATTGGTGGGATGGAGGGAGATGTCGGTAATTGGGATGGAATTACCATCCGCCGTAATTTGAAAATCTGATGGTGAAGCTCCATTTACTCCTTCCAGGGCTTTGCTAATGGAAATGGCTATATGCTGTTCATCCTCGGTAGTACCTGCCACAAACGAGGCAGGAATGCCCGCGGCACTTCCTTTTCGAATAAATTCGAAACTGCTTAGGTTAAACCCGCCCGAATTGGCGTGAAACCGCAAAAGGTTATCACTTTCTTCCAAAACTATATCTGTTATAGTAACCGTTTGCCAGTCTTGCCATCCGCCGGTATTGTTAACTGTAGCGGGAGAGGAGAGGGCAGCACCATTTGTGGAGAAATAGAATTGCCCACCATCTTCGTTGGCAGCAACTCTCACCTTAATGTCATAGATTCCGCCTTCAACTACATCTACACTATATTGCATCCACTCCCCTGGGGCAATCCAACCTACATTGAATCCATTCGTGTTAATATTATCCTCTGTTCTTTCAATATCCACGCCATCATTCCGATAGGACCAACCATTGTTCCAAGCGGTAAAGCTTCCTGTTGATACCTGATAGTTGGCAATATCAGAATCGGAGTAAGCCACGCCCTCGCCACCTAGATCAAAGTCCGTGGCAAAAACTACTCCCGGCACTTCTTGAGTTCGAAATGGAATAGCTTCCGAGGAGCTTTGCTGGCGAAACATAGCGTCGATCACATCCTTTTGGTACACGCAATTCTCCAGCTTGAAGCCTTCTGCCATCTCCATGAGGGTAGCCTTAGCAAAGGCTGCATCAGGGGTATTGCCTCCATTGTTCCAATAGTCTAAAAGCGCTTGATATTCTGGGGTTTTGGTCCACGACAGTGGACCTGCTATGGATTCAACTTTCTTCATAGGCCACCAGGCCCATCCCAATTGATGCTCATCGAAAAGGCGAATAGCATCCTTAAACCAGGTATTGGAATTTTCACCTGTTTCGCCAAAGTAAATGGGGATGTCATACTGTTCTCGAAGATCGAGCACCCATTGAATAGAAGCCTGATCATTAAAGGACCAATATTTATGCGGGCTATATACCATGTTGTCATCCCAAGGCGGGGTAAGGCCGGTGAAATCATTGGCGAACCAATTACCCTCGATGAAGAGAATATGTTTAGTGTCGACCGTTCGGATGCTATCCGTGATTTCATAGTATAGGTCCCGCAAAGGGATATTGCCATCCATCGCCCAATTGGTTTCATTGATTAAGTCATAACCAGCTATCCAAGGTTCATCCACATAGCGCGCAGCGATCCTTTGCCATAAAGCAACCGTTTTGTCCTGATTAGCTGGACTGTCCCAGAGGGAGGGCTTATCCTCATCACGGTCGGAAATACCCTGATCGTTCCCTTGTCCTCCTGGCGCAGCATGTAGATCAAGTACCACATACATTTCATTTTCTCTGCACCAACTGATCAAGCTGTCCGTTAAAGTGAAACCTTTCTCTAGCCAGGTGTGTTCGCCTGGGATTGGTTCCTCTTCGATGGGTAGGGTAAAGAGGTTGTAGTGCATGGGCAATCGTACAGAATTAAAACCCCAAGCTTTTAGCGAATCAATATCTATTTTTCGCACATGATTTGCTAGCCAGGCCTCATAAAACAAATCTGTATCTTCTTTCCCAATCAATTCTTCAATCTTTTCTCGAATCTGGTGTTGGGGATTGGCGAAACCGGCGGTTTGTAACATATAGCCTTCTTGGAGCATCCAGCCACCAAGACCCATGCCTTTTAGAATAATAGTATCCCCATTTTCATTGACGATATGTTTGCCTTGTCGAGTAAGGAATCCCTGAGCGGTCAGGGTCAAGGAACAGAAAATGAGGCAAGTGATCAGGAGAGTTATGTGCTTAATACTCATTGCGCTTGTTTTGACTATTATGGCAAATTTCGAATAAAAGAATGGCCAGAGACCTGGCTGCGATGCCATGGTTC
The DNA here is from genome assembly GCA_913057785.1 of uncultured Lewinella sp. Lineage (GTDB taxonomy): Bacteria > Bacteroidota > Bacteroidia > Chitinophagales > Saprospiraceae > DT-111. The sequence continues at coordinate 8,242 of CAJXPD010000063.1, forward strand.
TGGTCAGTATTAAGCAATAAAGAATTGGGAGCGATCGGCTAAAGATAACTATTTTGGGTAAGCAAGGGGTGATAGAGTCGTTGTTGTTAGTCCCCCGACTAACAACAAAACCTCATCAAGCCCTTTTCTCCTCTCCCTTCATCCCTAATCCATTCTCAATCAAGTTCAACATCTTGATGGTAGCTTTGATGGCAGCCACTCCCTGGTCTGAGTCCAAGCCAGTCGTTTTTACCTGCTTATCATTCATTTCCCAGGTGATGGTGGTGCGACAAAGGGCGTGGGTCTCTCCCCCGGGAGGAATGACGACCTTATAGTCAATTAGGGTAGGGTAGGGCTTCTCAAGGCGTTCGTAAATGCGCCAAAGGGCATTCATGAAGGCATCGTATTGCCCATCTCCGGAAGCCGTTTCTTCATGCAGTTGACCATCAATTTCTATGCTAAGGGTGGCCATGGATCGAAGCCCGGCGGCTACGGACAGCGCATAGTTCTTGACAATGATTTGCTGCTTGATGGGCATACTTTCCAGTACGTCGGCAATGATATACGGTAAGTCTGCTTGTGTAACAACTTCCTTCCGGTCACCTAGCTCATTGATCTTGCGAGTGAGCTTGCGCATAGACTCGGTATCTAGTTCGATACCCAGTTCATCCAGATTTTTCTTAATACTGGCTTTACCCGCCAATTTTCCTAAAGCATAGGTGCGCTTACGATCGAAGCGTTCCGGGTGTAGATCATTGAAATAGAGGTTGTTTTTATTGTCTCCATCAGCATGAATACCACTCGTCTGGGTAAACACATTCTCTCCGATCAAAGGCTTGTTGGGCGGGATGCGAATGCCGGAGAAAGATTCCACCATCTTGCTTACTGCAAAAAGCTTTTTCTCATTGACATTCATCTCATGGTGCAGCATGTCCTTTACCACCCCAATTACACTTGACAGCGGTACATTACCTGCTCTCTCTCCTAGGCCATTCAGTGTAGTATGCAAACAGTTAATTCCAGCTTTGACAGCGGTGTAAATATTTGCGGTAGCTAGATCATAGTCGTTATGGGCGTGAAAATCAAATTGTACGCCAGGGAAGCGGCTTAGCATTTGTCCACAAAAATCCCCAGCTTCATCTGGATTGAGGATGCCCAAGGTATCAGGCAACATAATCCTTGCTACCTCTTTTTTGGCGAGGGCTTCTACCATCTGAAAGACATAGGAAGGACTATTTCGCATACCATTCGACCAATCCTCTAGATAGATGTTAACGGTGATGCCCATTTTCTTGGCATGCTCAATCACTTCAGCAATACCTTCTAGGTGCTCTTCTGGCGTCTTGCGCAATTGTTCTTGGCAGTGCTTAAGGGAGCCTTTGCATAGTAGGTTAATCACTTGTCCACCTACCTCTTTAATCCAGGTTAAAGAACGATCTTTATCCACGAAACCTAGAATTTCTACCCGTTCGCCGTATCCATTGGCATTCGCCCAATTTAAAATCTTCTTGGCCCCTTGGAATTCGCCATCAGAAACGAGTGCTGAGGCGATCTCAATACGATCTACCTTTAACTCCTCAAGCAATAACTTGGCGACCCGCAATTTCTCACTGTCGGTAAAAGATACGCCAGATGTTTGTTCACCATCTCGTAGGGTGGTGTCCATCACCGTGATTTTCATGGCCTCAACATTTGTAGAATACCCTTGGTGGAGGTATTCCAAATTTCGATATAGAAAATTGAAAAGCTTAGTTGCAAAGCCGACAACGGCACTAAGCAGATGGTTAGGGAAAGCAAAAATATAAACCTTCTTTGACAAATGAAATAGTCAGTAGAGAGGGATTAGGCTTTTCTGCCGGAAAAATACAGCCAGCCTAATGCAATGCCAGCGATTAATAGACCAAGGAATTCACGGGTAAGCTCTACATGTGGGGATTCTGCTTTCATGCTCCCTGTAATGGTCGGCATACCCATATTGACCCAGTTGATAAAATCAGGCAGTAAGGTGGCCATCCAAATGACTACAATGGCTAGACCTCCTATGGTCGCATATTTATGGTTCCTACCTGCTGCCGATAACCCAAAAAGCAGTGCTATATAGATATAAAAAGCTACCCATGCCCAAGGGTCTACGTCATTGAGTTGAACTACCGCAAAAAGTACAAATAGCGCACTGAGAACGATCTTTACAGTTTTCATATTTCTTATGTTTTATGTTGGACTTTCGTTGTAAACCTAAGTTTGTTTCCAGATCAGAAGGAGACTCTATAGCTTAAAATAGGGATGATGGTCAACTGATTCTTAACGATAACCTCTCCTAGCAAGGGATCGAAGTAACTGAAGGCTATGTTCTTTCGATTGGTGAGGTTTTGAATATCTAAAGACCAGGTATTGCTACTAGTACCTTTACTAGTTTTGTAATATATCCGAAGATCTGTGCGGAAGTAGTCCTTCTGCTGTTCGGTAAAAGCCAGATCATCAATAAAGATCGTGCTACCACTATCAATAGAGGCCGCTACATCTATAGGGGTCGCTCTAAATCCCCCGACATAGGCTATTCGGCCATTTAGACCTAGCCTACGATCTTTGTTTTTACGCCCCTGCCAGTTCCATTCTTTTCCTAGAGTAGCATTGAAAATATAGTTGCCGTTAAAGCGAGAATCTCTTGCAATTTCATCGCTTCCGGTGTAGGTTGATTCATACAAGCTGGCGTTGATCAGATAGTAGAGCCCCGACGTAACAAACTTCTGCAGGCTCAATTCTACTCCATAATTGTCACCTGTCCCCGCATTAATCAATGGAAAAGCCACACCAGTGGCTTGTTGATTAATAGCGGAAAAAGAATTCTTAGTATTTCCAGCAATGGGAACATCAAAGAGGCGCTGATAATACACCTCTCCACGCAGCACCGTTGTAGGAGCGGGATGGTATTCATACCCCAAAACCAGATGATGGGCACGAGTGAAATCTAAATCTTCGTTGGACTGGTCATTGATAGTGACGGCAAAGTACAGTTCAGGCTGCTGAAGTTGACTATGGAGACCATAGGAAAGACTTAGTTCGTGCTGTGGACTGGCAGTCCACTCTAAGGAAGCCCTTGGCTCCACAGAGCTACTGCCGTTGAAATCAAAGTAAGCCAACTGAAGCCCAGTGTTGAACCGCCATCGCTTTCCTAAAATAGACTGAAGGTTTACATAGGGTTGGTAGAGCCAACCTCCGCCGGCTCTATCCCCTCTTCCACCGATTGGGGCTTCAGGAGCATTTAGGTCAAAGCTCTGATTAAGTAAATGGATGCCCGTTCGGATTTTATTGCGAGCAGAAAGTTTGTGTTGATAAAAGCTGTGAATGGACAGTTTTTCTTGCTGATAATAGTCCGATTCCCAGGGCTGAGGCTCTAAGTCAGTATCCAAGATTTCGGCTACTCGACTGCTGGTCAGGGCAGATACAGCTACGCTAGTTCTCCAGTTGCCTTTTGATCCGACAGTCTGACTATAGGTGGCTCCTAAGGCTCCCATTTTGGAGGCATAGTCGATGTCAAAACGATCCTTATTCTCATCCCATAGGGTCGAATCTCGTTCCGCATTGAAGATATTATCACTTAATCCGCCCATGCCGAAAATGGTCAGCCGTCCACCCTGCTTGTTGGGGAAAACAAGATTGAATGATAAGTCCTGGAAGGAAATATCTTCATCACCAACGGGAACTCCCATAAGGCTCAATAAGCCGACAAAAGAGTACCTGTAGTTGACGAGATAGGACGCGTCAGTATCATCATTGATGGGGCCTTCGGAGGAGAGTTCTAAGCCGATCAAGCCTGCTTGTGCTGTGAATTCATGTTTTTGATTGTTCCCAGCGCGGAGGTACATATCCATCACTCCAGATAGAGCATTCCCATAGGATACGGGGAAGGCCCCTGTATGGAAATAAGAGGTTCCCAATAATTGAGCACTGAGGATATTCACTCCTCCTCCATTGGCGGTAGTCTGGTCACTAAAAGTACCGGCATTGGGTGTGTGATTGGGGTTGACGATGTCGACACCTTCTAATCGCCATAGGATGTTATTGGGAGATTGGCCCCGGATGGATATCCCATTGGCTTGGTCATTGGTTTGAACTACCCCGGAAAAAGTACTAGCCAGCCGCGCTGGATCAAAAAAGGTGGCGGGGAAGCGAAGGGTTTCCTCCACGGTGAGGGTTTTTACCGTAGGTGCCATACTTTGTATATCGCTCCTTTGTGCTCGTACAACGACAGCCTCAATGTCGGAAAATGATTCTGTCAACTCAATTTCCAATACCAATTCTTTCCCGCTTTCCAGCAACAGCTCGGTGAGCGTCTGTGACTGATAGCCCAGATAACTGACCTGTGCTTGATAACGTCCAACAGGGACTTTCGGAAGCTCAAATTTTCCCAGACTATCTGTACTAGTCCCTAAATCCGTTTCGAGTAGCACGACCGTCGCTCCAATTAAGGGGGCTCCTGTATCACCATCAGTAACCTTTCCCCGAATTGTTTCTGTGTACACCTGCCCCAATAAAGGAGCAGAGAGCCAGAGAAAAAACAAGAAAGTAAACGAGAATCTTGAGACTCGGATGACGCCTTTTTTCATAAACCGGAACTTTGGCCTAAAGATAGAGTATTAGCCGCTACGAAAACAAGACTTTTGTCACCATGTGGTCAATATTCAAGGGTGTCATGCCGAGGGTTCTTTAGCCTGATACTTGGATGGCTGAGGATTGTACTGGATTTGACTTAATTCCTCGCTACAAGCTCGAATGGATCGGTTTAATTCGGCCAAGTTTGCAGCATTTTGTACTTTCGGGCTTTAATAAAATAGGTACAGATCAACGAAAAATAGATAATCCTATGAAACGTTTATGGTTCATAATCAGTGTGATGCTTGTTATTGCTGCCTGTTCTGCTAAGGACCCAGCACAACAAACATCAACAGGCGGTACAGCTGCTAGCAACGGACCCATTATCTCTGCAGTAGCAAGTGGCCCGGCCGACATTAATATACAGGTACAAGGCTTAAGTGGTGGCGTAGCTAAATTGATTGGGGTGTATGCAGAAAACCGATATCTAGCAGATTCTTCGGCCGTAGATGCCAATGGTAAGTTTAGATTCGCTAATCCCAATGGTTATACTCCGGGTCTTTTCTTTGTATTACTTCCTGACAACTCCAATTTTCAACTGCTTTTAGATCAGGATCAGGAAATGAATGTGGTCACGCAATCTGGAGCAATGGCTGCCACCATGCAGGTGACAGGGAGTTTGGATAATGAGCTGATGTATCAAAGTTTTGCCTTCGAGCGAGAGCAAAGAGCAAAATTTGATCCGATCTCTCAACGTATGAAGCAACTCACACCTGGTACACCAGAGCACACGCAGGCAAAAGCACAATTTGATGCTGAAATTGCCAAGCGAAAAGGATACTTGGATAATCTCCAGAAAGAACATCCCAATTCCTTTTTCACAAAATTCAAAATTGCAGGCCAGAATCCTGAACTTAAGGAGTTTAAGAATCCAGATGGCTCCACGGATCAATATGCGCAGGTGCACTACTTCAGAACACACATGTGGGATAATGTAGATTTTAATGATGAGCGCTTGGTTCGTACGCCGGTTATCTTGAACAAACTGAAGCGATACCTTACAGAATTAACCGTACAACATCCAGACTCGCTAAATTTGGCGGCAGATTTCTTGCTACAGAAAGTCTTGAACAAGCCGGAATACTTTAAATTCTTTGCCAATTGGATCACCCTACAATATGAGCCGACTAAGACGACTCTAATGGATCCAGAGGCTGTGTTTACTCATATGGTACAAACTTATTTCACCTATGAAAGGGCTTTCTGGTCAGATTCTGTACAGGTGCATGGTTTGCAGTTGCGGGCACATGAAATGTCAGCCAGTTTGGTGGGCAAACAAGGTCCCAACGTTACCGCAAAGGATCAGAATGGGCAAACAAGGTCACTACTAGACTCTAAGAAGCCATATATCGTTGTGTATATGTATGATCCCAACTGCGATAACTGTGCCATTGAGACGCCAAAATTGGCTCAATTCTATCAGGCCAATAAAAGCCTGGTCGATGTCTTTGGGATTGTGCTAAATACAAATGACCAAGAGTGGAAAAATTACATTGCTAAAAATGGCTTACAGGAGTGGACTCATGTCTATGATCCCACGAATCGAGCTATTTACGCTACCTACTTTGTGGATCATACCCCAGAGATTTACGTGCTTAACCCGGATCGCAAGATCATCGCCAAGAACTTGAAGACGGAGCAGATTGCGGAGGTGATCAATAGAGATCAATCGGGAAGCTAGCCAGAGGGTAAGATTTACCTAAATCGTCAATTGGCCTCCAAACAAAAAGCCAGACCCGGAGCAGGTCTGGCTTTTTGTTTGGTTCAAAAAACCATACTATAGAATCTTTTGATGACGAAGGACCAGAAGAATCAGGCAAAGAATGAATACTCCAGCGGCTAGACCTACTTGCATCCATTGGGATTGAATCTGTCGAATACTACTCTCGACATAGTAAGGATTGGGGAAATTCGGAGAGCCTATTCCAGATTTAATATCCCAGTTTTCGATATCACTATTATCAAGCGTGGGTAGCAGTAGGCTTAGCGTGAAGGTGGAATCTGTTGGTGGTACTTCGTAGTATACACTATCCACCGAGGCGCCAAGCTTGGAAAACAGCTGGAGCCGCTCCTCCCGCTTGTTGATCCCAAACCCTAGTTCACCTAGTACATTATAGGCTTGAGGAAACTGCTTCCGGAATTTTTCTTCATTTTCGCAAACCACCAAGTAGTCATTAGGGCCAAGCGTTACATCCGGGAAGACATAGGTGTTGCGTTGATCAGCCAAGGTCCAGTCCTTTAAACTCACTTCCTTATCAGATCGATTAAAAATTTCGATCCAGTCCTTGGTTTTTTTATTGTTGGGACTAATCTCATTGATCATCACCTGTCCAACCAATGGATGGATAAAGGGGACAAAAACAGCTTTAATTTGATAGCTGCTATCTGCAGCTAAGCTCAAATCAAAAGCTCTGCGTCCTTCTTCTATATCGACGCCCTCCCAATGCGAAAATCGGTATCCATAGTCGGCAACGGCCTCGATATGGACCGGGAAATTGGCGAAATATTTGCCATCGAATCGTCTACCCGCTACCTCAATATTGCGATTAATTCGGATTCTTCCGCCAAGACTAGCCTGCGCTGATACTTCTTTGATGGCACCGGTTTTGAAACGTTCCATCAAGTGCATACGCATGTAGTGTGGCCGTTCTGTAGCGAAGGTGCGCATCAGTTTGACATGATACTCCCAGCGCTTCTTGCTTAGCCGCCACCGCTTTAAATGTCGGCCTATTTCCGGTGCGAGTTGCTTGTGAAGATCGTCAATCTTCTTGTTGGCATTTTCGCTGGAAAAACAAGTATTTAGGTAATCCGCAAACTGATTCACAAATTCTGCTTCAAAATCTGGGTTCTGTAGTAACTTCCTAAGAATGAAAGTACTCCAAGGAGGATTAGGCCAATGAGGACCATCCCTCTCTGTGTGGAAATCTAGACTGTTGTTATCAAAGGCCTGACTTTCGTGTAGGCCATAACCCCAGTCTGTATCATATAGAATCCAACGCCACCGGCCATCGGGGCCTTGAGGCCGCCAAAATTTTATATTCCCACCTGCATCTTGATTGTCGAAATAGATCTGAGCGATTTGATATCGCATGAAATTATCTATTTCCATCTGAGTATTGAGATAATCGTAATTGGCGGGAATACTAAGGTCATGCTTTTGTAGGAAACGAAGCATTTCTTGATAATGCTGACGGGAACCTCGCTTCTTGATCATTCGGTGCTCAATCAGGTCAATACTGTCCTTATCCGCTTCACTATGAGCCGAAACGAAGTAACGATTCACTTTTTCTCTGATATTGTATATGCCCCAATACTTACCATTGATGTATACATGAGCTGGTCGATAGGCTTGGGTTTCTATGTCCCAGTCTGCTACTAACCCAGTCATCAAAGCATCTCGGAAGTGTGATTTTCCGAAATCACTCCCTGAATTTCGAAGTACTAAGAACTTATACTTTTTCGGATTACCTTTTCCGAAGATGGGATAATCTATCCTGCTTTGGCCATACCTTTTACGTGCCACTAACGCCAAGGATTTTTGTGGGAAAAGGCGGCTCATCCCTCCAAATAATCGGAATCCGGTGGTGTTATTGTAAACGCAATTGCCATCCACTTCATAAATCTCCGCATGAATGGGGAACTCCCGGCGCGTCCAGAAATTAGCCCCTGGTTTTTGCCAGAGCGAATCTACTACTTGGTTCCCTTGCATGAAGATGCCTCTGACGGGGTCAAATAACATAGAAGAAGTAACGGCAAGAGAAACGACAGGAAAGCGGGTGGGCGGCTCCTCGATGAAATAAGTTTGTCCAAAATAGGCCCTACGCCCATCTTTGGCAAAGACAACTACGCGAAGTACACTGGTTTTATCAATGCGAAAGGGACGTCGATATCTTTTGGCTCTTTTTCCGGGCTTACTTCCATTAAGCGTGTAGTAAATGGCGCCCTCGGAGGCGTGTAAGGCAATATCAACCGAATGGTCATAGAAGCCCCCTTCTTGATTGAATACCAATTCAATGGGGATCTCAGGGGATTCTTCGATTGACTGGGCCCACAATCCACCCAAAGCCAGCCAAGACAGCACCAGTAGTAAACTAATTCTCAAAATGGGCATTGGTTGATCTGTGGTACAATTTATACTATTTTAACAAAAGTTGAAAATAGGGAGGTAATTTGTTGATTTACAACCTCTCACCTTATACGCATAATTGGATAGAGTGTTCCAATCTACGATTGGATTTAATGCCACAAGATCAATACCTGGGTTTTTAAGGAATAAGAGTGGAGGTTATCAGAGTCACCGATTGCTCGATAACCTCCGGTTTATAGAAATGGTAAACTTGTTTTCTGGGCTTATATGGCTGATTGACTGGGAGAGTGGGCCACCGTCAATTATTTAGAATCTACCGGGCAGCTGCTAAGTCCAAATACGGCATAAATAGGGCAAAAGCTAACTACACTGGTCAGAACAAAGATGCCCGCCACGGCCAACAGTACAATCCCCAACACGCCACTAATCACGTTGGTGAAAAACAAAGCAGCTACTACAACGGCGATTAATACGCGAACGATTTGGTCAGTAGAACCCATGTTCTTTTTCATATCATGTCAGTTTTAAGCTATGGATTTTCCAGGAGGACTATCCATAGGGATTAGCGTAATGGATAATGCTTCTGAAACAAAGATAGGAGGGATGATCCTGGAAAGCAGTGACCAAAGTCACCACCTATTCTCCCTTGAGGTGTAGGAGATGTTGTAGCCTGTCCAGCTTGAAACCAAGGCGCTGATATAGCTGTAGCGCACGGATATTGTTAGGCATCACTTCCAGACCTGTGCCGATGATATTTTCTCCGTATTCGATTGTGATGTATTGTACAAATCTGGTACCGAAGCCCATACCTCTATATGGTGGAGTAATAAAGAGTTCATCTAGAAAAGCTAGCCAGCCTCCATACTCGTTACTCCAATAGTGGATGACAATGGCATAGCCCAAAATACCTGCTTCCCCTTCTGCCATTAATATTGCCCCTGCCGTAGGCTGTTCTTGGAGTGTCTTAATGGTCAATTTGACCTTCTCCTCATCCATGGGCCCCTCTGCAGCGTCTTCTGCGTAGAACTGCTTTACCATGGCCTGTAGTTTTGCTTCATCAGCGGGATGAAATGGTCGAAAGGTGCAAAGCATAGCTTAATATTGCGGGAATAGCGCCAGAGATGTGTTTATTTCTAGTTCTTCAGCTAAATGTAAGGTCTTTGCTGGAGTATTCAGAATTCTTTCTAATCCTTCAAGGGTGAGTTGACCTGCCTTGGCGGTAAATAGATACGATCGATATGGAAATTGATTCGCGATGACTTTGAACTCTTCTTTACCATGTTCGGCGAGTAGGCCCTGAGTTTTGCTTAGAATGTCTTCATGGATTTTTACCTGTAGGGCATGTAGTGCTTTGACCCAATCCATGATTTGATCCAAATGTTGCTGAACAGCAGTGTCCTTTTGGTAGCGCATTTTTGTGACTTCCTCTTCAATCCGTACAAACTTACGACCAGACCAATCTTTGGCTTTCAAGACGGGAACTTGCCATTTCTTTATCTCTGCGGCCCAATGATCTATTTGCACTTTGACTCGATGGATCTTGAAAGCAGGCAGTTCGATGGCAGTCAGAAAGCCAGCGTGACAAGCTCCAGTATCTATTCCATAGGTATTGTTTAGAACCTTTGGGGTATCTCCAACCACGTGGTGACCATAGATTATCGGCTTTGTTCCGCGGTAATGATCTTGCCAATAGCTATCCTCCCCATAGATTTTCGTTAGATATTTGGTGCCGGAGGTGGTACCACTTAATACCTCTTCTTTTTGTGCCGCTAGTTCCTTCCCATTTTCGAAGAAGGCATGTACGACGATGGCTTCTGGCGTTTCATGATAATAGGGCAGGGCTTTACACCACTCCACAAATTCGCTGTAAGCCTCGCCCATCTGCACCTTAACGATCTCCTGAGAATAACTCAATACACCTCGAGCATGCTTACGCTCATGGTTTCCCATCAAGACCTTGGCATTGGGGGTATCCCGGAAGAATTCATAGAGTTCCTGTGAACCCGGTCCACGATCGACAATGTCTCCCACTGATACTAGCTCGTCTTCAGGCTGCCAATCTACCAACTCTAGTAGCTCTTGAAATTCCTCGAAGCAGCCATGTATATCTCCAATTACAATTGTCCGTTTCATGTACCCCATAACGGACATGGGTTTTAAATAGTTCCAGTTAGGACAACACCTTCACATGACCTTTTATCAGATATCTGACAAGCAAAAGTGGTAAAAGATTTTATTGCTCGTCATTTTATTACTTGTTTTGTAGCAAACACACAAAGACCATGCACCTGGAAAAAACCCTACTGTTAATCCTTGGCCTATGTGCAGCTGCTTATCTCTCTGCACAGCAGATTACGATTCCACAACTGTACGAGGATAAGATTGGCAAAGAAACTATGGAAAGCAGCGTAGAATTTTATACTTACCGCTATACTTCCAACCGCATTGACCTCCGAACTTTCAAAAAGATTTATCCCAATCTAAACGTACCAGACTTTGTAGAAGTCGAGGCACCGGACCTCAGTGAAAATAAAGGGGCTATGGTCCTATTGGGGCTATTAGATAATGGTCAGAATCAATTGAATTCGATCGTCATTTGGATTGCTGCCAATTACTTCGACAAGGAGGTAACCTTTTTCGTCGACCAGAATATGGATCGAAATTACTACAATGATGGGCCTGCTGTCGTATTAAAGCCAGGGCAGCGAAGGCAAAAGATCAAGGTGATGCCGCAGGGGGATGAGGCCTCGGCAAGAGAGCTCTTTTTGCAGGTGCCGAGAGATAGAGCCAAGTTGCTAGGATATGGAGATACGCGATCTAGGAAACGTAAGATAGCGTATCAATTGGCCGTTGGGATTCATGCCGGTTTCGGCTCTGGTGGTTTAGAATATGACTATGATAATCTAGATACCGGCTTCCCGACTTGGTACAACGTGAATGTGACTGAAAAGAATGTAGGGATAAATCTCACCTATAACTTCCCGAACTTTCTTTTTGGGATTAACGCGACTTTTCAGAACATATTCTATTATACATCTTACCTAAATATCAGAGTAGACAATCCTGAATTTCGTGTTGATCCCTTTTCTGGGCGGGAGGTGCTAATCGACAATGTTGATATTAAGCGTAATAAAGATATCCACGCCAGGAATCGATTCCAATGGGGACTAATGGCAGGGTACCGGTTTCATATTCGGAGCATGGAGATCCAGCCGCTTGTGGTGGCCGGGGTAACCACTTATATGCCCAATGCTTATACGCCTGATTTCAGTTTTGAAGAGGAAGTTTTTGGTTATAGCTCTAACCCATTTGTCGAAGCAGGACTGCGCGCAGAATTTACGACGGGAGACGGGGGAGCCTTCTTCCTAGGCGTACACGGCAATTACACCTGGTGGGAACCAGAAGGATATTTTGAGAGCCTAAACCAAGAAAACCTGAACATCAGGTTTATGATTTGGAAGGGAGTACTGGGTTATCGGATGGCTATTCGGTAAGGCCATTTTAATAGTTAAGCTCTAATCTATAGGGCTTGGATTCCTCATATATGGACTTGTAAAGTATTACGGTTTGAATCCCTCGGGCATGTATTCCACCGTGCAAACTTATTAGGAGTTTATCAACGCCTGGAGCGATCACGGATCCTGGACTGTAGTTAAAGCTACCCCGCCAATTATCTACTTCATCCATCTCCTTCAGTACGTCCCAGATCGTGTTGAATTGTTTACCCTCGTAGTAGAAATCTATTTTCTCCAAAATAGCTGGACCAAACCCTTCATTTGAAAAGTGAACCGTTAACAAAGAATCCTCTTGCAAGAGGCTATAGTCGAGGTATGGTTTGACGGTGAGCTTGTTGTGTTGAATAGCGATATTAGCTTGCCAAATGGAGACAATCAAGGCAGAGACAGCAATGACTACCACTGCATAATGAGAGATTTTTTCAATCCGGTTCAATCTATGACTAATTTTGTGAAGAAGTAGCCCATCTAACTAGCTTACTCATCTAGAGATCCAGTCCAAATAAATAAAGCATGATGTCATCAGGGCGCAATTGCACTTCTTGTACCAATTGCATTCCTAATTTTTCCAATAATTTGATGGAAGCCGCATTTTTCGGATCGGTGATCGCGACTAATCGACGAAGGCCATGTTGCGCCCGAGCGTAATTCACTGTAGCTGAGGCAATTTCAAAGGCATAACCTTGCCCCATAAACTTAGGCAACAATGCGTAACCAATATCTACATTGGGTAAGCTGTCACGCTTGATCAATCCACACATACCAATGCCTTCCCCACTTTCCCGGAGCACTACCATAGCCAAGCCAAAACCATGTTGTTTGAAACTGGCCATAGGACCATCAGACAGATAGGCTCGCGCCTCGTCTAGCGTTTTTACACCTCGATCACCAATATAGGCTAACCAGCCTGGTGAGTTCAAAAGCTCTAGGATGAATGCTGCATCCTTGAGATCGAATTCTCGCAAAATGAGGCGTTCTGTCTCAAATATAGCTTTTCCTGGCATAGACATAGACTGTGGTCAATAGGTGTACGGAAATATACATCTATTGCACCACAAAACGCCCTCGCGCCACTAATAAGTTATTTTTGAAAACTTGTAAGAAATAAGTCCCTGTTGTCAATTCACTAACATCGACTTCGATTGATTTACGAGAAGATACTTCACCTATATTCTGCACTTGTCCTTTGACATTGAGAATCCTAATTTGATCAAACCCATCTTCTTCCAAGCCTTTGACTCTTATCGTTTGGCGGGCTGGCACCGGAAATATCTTCAAATCTTTCGCTGCTCTAAGTGAGCGAGTACTCGTCAAATTATCGGAGTCAAAATAGTTAAGGATGCTTCGGACCCAGAGCGTATACTGATAACCAGATGGGTGAAGCTCATCGGGAGCCACTAGGGCTGTATTTTCAAGTCCAAGGCGTGAAATGGGGGTGATGTCGAAATACTGCACACCGTATTCCTCGGCGACTCGCTGATTAATGGCGTTGTATTCGTCCAATTGTAGGCTAATCTGATTGGGATCGTTGCGTCTTTGACCAAAAGGGGTATAGGCATAATCAGGTATAGAAACAATAAAGACGCTACTGGTATCGAAGGCGGCATATCGGAGACATGAATCCAACAATTGGCGAAAAAGAGGTTCGTAATGGGCAATCGGGCGCTGCTGGTATTGATCATTTACCCCAATTAGCAAGGATACTAGATTGTAATTTTCGCGATCTAGATTCTTGTCGGTGATGGCGCTCAGTAAGTTATCTGTACGCCAGCCAGTAGTAGCTATGACGTTCGTTTCCCGAACATCAATCCCACGATTCTCCAGGGAATCTCTCAGTTGAATGGGCCAACGCTCATTGGCTGGGACACTGTGACCAATAGTATAAGAATCGCCTAGCGCCAAAAATCGCACTGGAGGCTTTACTTCTAAGCTTTGAGCAGTGGCCAAGCTGGGTAGGATGAAGACTATTAAACATAGTAGGGTATAGAGCTTTACTCGTTTCATTTTTCTTATCATTTTCTGTTCTCTGACAATTTTTGATGAACTAACACATTTTCCATAAACATGTTTGCGCTGAACGAACCTTAGCTATCAAAAGGTCATGGATTAACTGATGGTTTCCTGTTCAATAAGGATATGAAATAGAGACTACAATAGGATTTTCGATAGATTTTCATTTATTTGAAAAGATCAGAAACGCTAAACCAAATCACTAAGCATGCGCCGATTCATACTTTGCTCCCTCTTTCTACTCTGCCTTTCTGGCTTACAGGCACAAGATAAAATAAAGGTTATCATCGATGCAGATACCGGAAATGAAGTAGACGATCTCTATGCTATCGTTCGGGCTTTGATTGAGCCAAGTTGGGATGTTATTGCATTGAATGCGACCCAATGGCAACCGGCACATTGGGCGGTAGAACAGACGATGGAGGAAAGTTATCGACTCAACCAAGTGCTGTTGGGGTATCTGGGGATGGGAGGAGAGGTTAAGAGCCTACGAGGAGGTGTCAATCGCTTATTTGATTGGGGCAATCGGGCCCAGCCTTCTTTAGCTTCTCAGCATTTAATTGAAGCAGCCCATGATATGCCTAGTGGAGAAAAGTTGACAGTTATTGCTTTGGGCGCACTAACGAATGTAGCCACAGCAGTGTTGATGGATCCCAGCATTAGTTCAAAAATTAAACTCCACTGGCTAGGGAGCACGTACGATTTTGAGGAGGATATCCTCCGGAAGCGAGATTTTAATTGCATGATGGATCCACAAGCCTTGGAAGAAATATTGGCTTCGAAGGTAGAATTCCATGTTATCCCAGTCAATATTGCTGCACAGATGACCTTTGAATATGAGGAGACGAAAGAGAAATTAGGTGGAAAGCACGGTCTGCTTGATTTTTTACTCGATCGTTGGTATAATCATCTGGACGGCGGAAGAGTGGAGCGTACGATCTGGGACTTGGCTATCATCGATGCGGTGATCAACCCGGAATGGATCGAAGAGGTAGAGATTAAGACCTCCAAGGAAAATTACAGTCGTTCGGTATACTATATCAAGGATATTGATGAAGACAAAATGAGAAGTGAGTTCTTTGATACCGTTCTCTCATTCCTGAACAAAAAATAGCAGTCCTTGTCGATTAAAAATGCGAACAACCACGGTCTTTCAGCATTCAGGGATATTGAGCGCCCTTGGATATTGGTTGGCTACAGCCTTTTTGCCAAAGAAGGGCCAGGTGGGGTACAGGTGCAGGTCATGGCAAGGCAGGTGCAAAAAAGTAAGTCTTCGTTTTACCATCTCTTTGCAGATCTTGACATTTTCAAGGAAGTGCTACTGAATTATCACCTGGAACGGTCTAAGGTAATTGCGGAAAAGGAAAGCCTATGTCAGAACCTAGTACCAGACTTGGTCAACCTCCTATTAGAAGTAAAAGAAGACCTTTTGTTTAATCGCCAGTTACGAGTACATAGGGATAAAGCGAATTTTAACCACTTCTTGCAGAAAGCAGATGCTGTAGTCCAAGAAAGCTTTTATAAGGTCTGGGCAAGGGACATCGGACTCCCAGAAAAGCCTCATTTAGCCAAGGATGTCTTTGCCCTGGCCCTTGAAAATTTCTACCTCCAACTCACGGATCAGAACCTAAATTACGAATGGCTCGCCCGATATTTCCAGGATTTGCGGGTATTGGTACAGCAATTTAAGCGGTAAGCACTTTCGATCGGCGGAAGCAGGGCTTAAAGCCTGTACCCTCCTTAATGTTTTTGGTTTTGGATTTAATTAATTGATTATTAATTGATTGTATTTGTTTTTAGTGCATTTTCTCATCTGTTAACATTGTGTTAGTGTCCTTTAAGAAGCCGTTAAATCTTGCCGATTAACAAAAACACAAGTTTGTGATAACATTCCTTAACATTTATATCCTGTTTATTTGTAATGCAAAACGAAGTGAAGTTAGCCGTTGATATAGTAGATACTAGAAACACTAAAGGGTCGATGACCTTGTATAACCTCAAAATTTCAACAGTACTTTTCACAGCGGCTTAAACTTCCTTTTCAATACCCAAAACGGTAAGCACTCTTCCAACAGGATTAATATTAGGTAGACACTGCACTTGAAAAGCGTTTGTCATCTCAACCTTTTCGCCCGCAGTTTGCATTGGAGGTCTGATTTAGAAAACTCCTTGCACTAAGTACCAAATGAAACACGACAAATTAATCCGAGTTACCCCAGCCCATATGCCTATCCAATAGGACCGATTTTGGTCCGCTGCTAACATGATGCTTGTGAAGCATGAGTATCATGCTAGATAGTTTATTCTGTATCTCAGCATACCTGAGATAGGGCTGGGGAACTATTGGATTTGCCTAAGTAAGGTGGCAGCAAACTAAACTCACTTTTTTATCACTTAATAATATTAAGCATGAAAACATCTGCATTAAATCTCGTAGTCTTTTTTACTTTATGCACCAGTGTACTAATGGCTCAAAGTAACTCCTTTTACATCGGAGCCAATGGCGGTGCTAACCTTTCGAAATTCAAATACACCGAAGACCTGAGTGAACTATATCCTACTACCAACTCCATTTTTGGGTTAAATGGAGGGGTTAGTTTAGGATTTGAAATACAGAATTTTACGATTACCACCGGCTTACAGTACAGCCAGAAAGGAAGTGAGTATCAAACCGACAACTTTACGGATGAGCAAGGAACTGGCTTTTTCTCCGCGAAGGAAAGATTACATTATGTTTCTATTCCGATTCTAGTGGGATATCGCAAATACTTCAATGACAAAATTGGACTTTCCTTCACCATGGGGCCATCGATTAACTTCGGTCTTTCTGGTAACATTGATGAAACGACGGAGTACTTTGGCTCTGACCAAGTGGAGATGGAGAATTTCAAAGTAGCCTATGGATCAGGCGTTAATGACGATTACAAAGGCACTCAAGTAAGCTTCCTGTTATCGCCAGGTATCGTCTACAATATCAACGATAAGAGCAAATTCACTTTCAATGTTATTTGGGATTTTGGTACCGAGGATAATTTTAACCCTCGCTACAAGAATGCCAATGACTTCTTTACTGACTTCAAAGGAAATGCGGTTAACCGATCCACTGTATTCCAGCTGGGATATGAGTACCATTTCTCCTTTGGTGACAAATACTAGCCTATGAAGACTTGTAATAATTGCGGCAGCTCGAATGAAGATCATGTCACCCAATGTGGACATTGCAATATGGTGGGACAGTTTACCTACCAGGGCGGACAACAAGTTGTTGCCGCTCCCAAGCGAGCTACCATACAGTGTAATAATTGCGGTTCTGATGACCCGGGAGAAGGTAAAATATGTGTGCATTGTCATTTTCCTTTGCCCGTTCCTTCTTCAGCGGAGTCCGGTACCGACTATCCTAAATTATCAGTCCAAAATAATCTAAGGGCTAGTTAGTGGTGAGAGCAATCGGTACCATTCGTGCCGATTGCTCCTACTGAAAACTTTGACCATCTCGGGCATATTCGTGCTAACCCCATTTTCTCAGGGAACATGGAGTGTCGGAGAACCAATCTTAAAAAATGGCCAGAAGATCAAACTCACTGTTCAATCTGTCCTTCCTGGATCTATTGACCAGTGCCTTGGGTGCCATCATCTTCCTTTTCATTATTACGCCGAAGGGAGGCGAATCCGCAGCCAAGGTTCAACAAGCATTGGTGTACTTTGATAGTACCCAAATGAAGATACACGGAGAGCTTCCTGACAGCTTGTTATACAAGAATTCGGGAGACACCCTGCTTATGGTTCTATTAGAATACAAAGATCTGCCAAAGGCTTCTAAAGCCCCGAAGAAGATCTTTGCCTTCAATGAACCGAAGAAAGAGAAAAAACCAGCAAAGATTGAAAAACCAATCAACCAGCCGCCGGTGAAGAAAGAGGAGGTGAAAGCGCCTAAGGAAAAACCGGTGAAAGAAGAGAAGAAGCCAACGACACCTACTTCTCCTCCGGTGGAGAAGCCGACTCCGACCCCTAAACCGAAGCCACTGCCAAGTGCCCCTATCTTCAAGGGTGATGCACCTTCTGTTCCATGTAAGGTTTCCTTTGAAGTCTCATGGCCAGATATCACCGACAATATCGACCTATTTGTTTGTCGTGGTAGCAGCTGCGTATACGGCGGTAGGAAGAAAGACCGAAATATTGGTCAATGGGATAGTGGAAAGGCTCGGAATCGATTGTTCGGCAATGACCTTCGTACTACTCAGGAAGCTATTCGTCAATATGACCAGATCATTCCCGGCGAATACAAATTATATGCTCAGTTAAAAGAGAGCAAGCAAAAGAAATCATCTGTGACCATCAGCGGCTTGATCTTTACCAAAGGCAAATCCGGCATACAACGTGGAGAGTCCTTTAGTAAGACGCTAAAAGTCTCGAAAGAGAGAACCTACATTGGTACGGTAATCTTGCAGGCAGATGGTAATTATCAATTCAAAAAATAAGCTGTCTCTGAAGCGATTTACAGACAGAGAATAAAATATAGAAATCATGTTTCAGGCAAAAAGTATAAAAGTAATCTTTAGCGTATTAGGCGCAATTTGTGTTTGGCTATTCTTATTGCTATTAGGGTATATGAGTCCTGAAGGTTCCGGCTTCCGACGATTGGTGGAGGTGCTAGGAGGAACTTCAAGCGGCTATATCCAAGCCATTATGTATGCTCTATTTGCATATAGCATCCTTGAATTGATGGAGAAGCGCAAGCACATCCAGAAGGAGTATCAAGGCTTTAATTTTGGCTTGCTACCCACCCAAGACCAACTGGTATTATCCCCTGAGGAGGTGGCTAAAATCAAGCTTACAGCCATCCAGATGGAGAAAAATGGGCAGCAGTATTTGGTGAATGATTTCATCAAAAAAGCCTGTACGCAATATAGAAATGACGAGTCCATTGGAGAGACCTTGCAGGTTTTCAATGCACAGGTGGATACGACCAAAGAAGAGATGGAAGGGGGCTTAGAGATCGTCCGATACCTGCAAGGGGCTATTATATCCTTAGGCTTCGTAGGTACCTTGATCGGCCTATCCACTTCTATCGGCATGGCGCACTTGGCTAAGACTGTGGAAGGCATGCCCCAAATCACCAAGAATCTCAACGTTGCTTTTGATACCACATTAGTGGCTTTGCTCATCGGATTGGTCCTCAACTTCTTTTACCATCGGTACCTAAAAGAAATGGATACCTTTTATTCCAAGGCCAAAGCCTATGTTATCAACAATCTCATTAGTCGAATCTACAAGCCAGCCCTGTAGATCGACCAGCACGCCCTCTTTCGTTGTTTTATTGGGCATGCAGACAAAGCGCCCCGGAGAACCTAGGTTCCCGGGGCTAACTAATTTATAAGGTGAAAATAAAGCTCGACTGATATTGCCTAGCAGGACAATTGTCCTCGGATGATCAAGCGCCTTTTGAGCCTAGCAACTTTGGGCAAATGTTTCCATATTGCAGTATGGAACGTAAATACGATATCATCTTTATCCTAGCGCTCGCTCTTCTTTTTGTGATACTCATCAGCTTTCAGCTGCATCAGTTCTTGGAACATGCTATGTTTATGTTTTGCCTGATCAGTTACTATATTGGGAAGTTCACGGCAAAAAAGACCAATAAAACCTCTTCATAGTATGAAGGCTACTAATCCTTCACTGGTAGCCCACTAGGTACTTTGGTAGGGACGAGGTGCTCCAACTCTAATGCACTTTGATCCGTCAGCGCATAGAGAAAGCTCAGGATGTTCTCTATCTCTTGCTCGGCTAAGGGCTTCTCCAGCTTAAGCCGCTGATCAATTTGTCCGAGCATACGTTGTTTCACTTCCTCATTATCCTGAAAGGTTGCTCGTAGTTCCTCCGGTAGCTTTGACGCATCGTATTGCTGTAAATATTGCTTTGGATCGAGGTGATGACGTACCGCATCTTCCAGAGTATTATAAGCTCCATTGTGCATCCATGGTCCGGTTATGGCTGTATTTTTTAGAGAGGGCGTTCTAAAAGCAAATGCGTCAGCTTGGTCTCCAGTTTCTAAATATCGACCGACATCTAAGGGTTCTGAATTTCCTTTCCCAGGTCCTAGTTGTGGTACCCCAATATTGTGCGCCTGTTGATCAGACATTAAGTTTCCACTGTGGCAAGAAGAGCAGTTCGCTTTGCCATAAAACAATACCGCGCCTCGCTTGGCCGATTCATCTATGGCATTGGTCACGCCGTCCATGTATAGATCCCAAGGGCTGTCATGAAAGGTGAATTCCTCTGTCTCAAAAGCGGCAATGGCATTCGCTGCATGCTGAAACCCAAGATCCTCCAAAGCAACGCCGGGGTAAGCTGCTTCGAACAATTCTATATACTTGGGAATCTTCTTTAAGCGCAGCATTAATCGGTGCCAAACGACCTGTGGCATGGCATTACTAATTAAGGCCAGTTCATTGATCTCTCCTTTTACGGTACGGTCTCCAATTTCACCGCGCATTTCATCTCTTGAAGTAACAGGGAACATAGCTTGCACAGCCAAGATGCTTTCCAGACCATCAATTAGCTTTTCATCAGCCGGACTCTCATAGCCAGCCATAATATCTCCGGAAACTCGATTGTCCCAAAACATGGTATGCCACTCCTTCGCTCCCCGGTTAAAAATATCCGGAGAATTTCGTGGAATTCTTTCCCGTCCCTTACCCATCTGCCGTTCCACACCTAATCCTTGTCCTCCGACTCCAATAGCTAAAGGCAAGGCATCAGCCGATCCTAAAGCAGGGTGATGGCAAGTCGCACAGGATATATCCTTGTTGCCACTTAGTATTTTATCAAAGAACAGCATCCTACCTAATTCTACTTTAGCGGCAGAAAAGCCAGGTAAAGGGGCATGTTGGTTGAGGCCTTTTTGCTGGATGATATTCCGGAGCGCATTATCGAGTTCTCGGCCCGTAAAGGCAAGTAGTAAGATGGCTGCTCCGGTTAGAGAGAATAGGGATATGGTCTTTTTCATGGTTCAATGGGTTATGGGGAAGGAAAAAAATGGGAAGCTTGAAAGATTTCATGTGGAATCTGATTTCAAACTTCCCAATGGAAAACAAACGAGTATGCTCTATATTTTTTTAGCGTTTCCCAGCTGTGATTTCATCCACACTGTCCTCCTCTGGAAGCATGGCGAAAAGCTGTACGTGTGTAACCTGTCCAAAAGGTCCAGGAAGAACTCCATACGTCTTGCCATCACTGTGGTAGGCAATGGCGAGCATGCTCATTAATTGCTCGTCCGTTAATTGCAGGCAGTGTTCAAACTTTAGACTTAAGGTCGCATTGCCTTTAGCATCGGTCTTGAAGATAGATTGTGAACCGTCTCGATTTCCTAGCGGCACATCCAAAGTTCCTATGAATGGTACGGTTGGCGGTTTGGCCATAAACGCATGCCACATGGTGTAAACTGCATTAGGCATTAAATTTTTGAATTCGGCAGTGATTTCTCCCCAGCCGTTTTCGCAAGTATAGGTGGCCGTACCGCTGGCTTTTAACCAATCACCAAGGGTTAAACCAAAACTTGGACCTTTCTTGAATGGCCCGCCATTAGCGATATCAAATGGATCGTGATAATGCGCCTTTTTGGAAGCGAAAATCTCGGCATCGATGTATTGCTCTCTTTCTTCTGGAGTGATCCGGTAGACCTTCTTTCCTTTCTTGACAAAAACATCTTGTTCAATGAGTCCTGCGGTTAGGTGATCCACAAAGGTGAGTTCGATAACAGTTTTCTGTGCGCTTGCCCAAGAGAAGGTGAATAGTGCTAAGGCCATCATACTGATGGACTTGATCAAATTGATTTTCATGATTCTTAAGTTTTCAAATGGTTGATTAATGAATACGCTAGCAAGTTGAGGGGAAAAGGGAAAAAGAGAAATAACTGTTGAGTGAATGGACGGCTTGTATGAGTGGATGAATGGAGTGCTTGAGCACTCACCCGGTGAGTAGTCACCCGGTGAGTGCTTGAGATTTTCTGTACCTTAGCCATGCCCGTAACCCTGAAACGCTCACTATCATGTTTGATCACTTCTGGAAGTTTACCAATCAATTCGTCCATTTCTCTGCTAAGGAAAAAGAACAAATTGGTGCCCATCTAATATTACGAGACGTGCCCAAGCAACACATTCTAGTGGACTTTGGTGATATCTCCCGAGAGGTTTACTTCATCAACAAAGGACTATTACGGTTTTATTACATCAGCGATGACGGCAGAGAAATTACGGGCTTTGTTTTTCATGAGGGAATGATGGCGGGTTCACACGAAAGCTTCTTCGGCCAACAGCCGAGCATGCAGGTGCTAGAAACGATTGAAGCTGCGGAGCTACTCGTTCTTCCCCATGATGCTTTAGAGCGTTTGTACCAGGAAGTACCTAAAATGAATGTTTTTGTGCGCAAGCTGCTGGAACAGCGGATGTCTCATGCGCAAAAGGTAGTAGCATCATTAATCATGCAAAAGCCAGCGGATAGATACCAAGAATATCAAAGGTTGCATCCTGGTCTAGCTGGCCGTATTCCACAACATATGCTGGCGACTTTCATGGGAATCACACCTGTCTCTTTGAGCCGAATTAGGGCAAGAAAAAAATGATTTACTGGGTCTGTGTGCTGACAAGGTGAGTTTCTAAAATTCACTACCTTTGAAGAGATCACCGTACCCATACAACATGAGCAGATCTCTCCGCACTTGGCTCTGGCCATTCCTACTTTGGTTGCCATTGATCTCCTTGGCTCAATCCTCCTCGTACACCTTCCAAAGCCTTACCATCGAAGATGGTCTTCCCGTTAATACTGCCCACCAGGTTTTACAAGATCAACAAGGATTTATGTGGTATTCTACCTCTGGAGGCTTGATCCGGTATGACGGTGAAACCCTACGCAGATTCAAACATAACCCCGATGACAGTCTAAGCCTGAGTAATGACTTTGTTGGGCCAATATATGAGGACAGCTGGGGATTCTTCTGGGTCGGTACTACCGGTGGCGGTTTGAATAAATTCGATCCAAGGGAAGAAACCTTCTCCCATTTTCTACATGATCCGAGCAATGAAAATAGCCTACCCAGCAATACAGTACAATGCATCATGGAAGATGATCTTGGAAATCTTTGGGTAGGAACAGATAAGGGCTTGACTAAAATTAGGTTGGGTGGAAGTTCGGATCGAGAACCGATTTTCTATGAGCAAATTCCAATCGGGCAGAATGGATTGAGTAACGCTTTTATCAAAACACTTTTCCAGGATCGCGATCGTCATATCTGGGTAGGTACGAATGACGGTCTAAATCGCCTCCCACCTCCCCTCAAAGATGAAGAATCTCCCGATCGAAATGTATTGCAGTTTTTAGATAGAGCAGGACAGATTTCTACGATTAAGGGTAAAATTATTCACAAGATTTTGCAGGCAAAAGATGGAGGAATTTGGGTAGGTACTGGTAGTAGCTTAGAGAAACTTACGACAGGTTCCGAAGGACAGTTACGCTTTTATTCTGTGCTTCCCACCCCTTGGAACGACAAAGTCATTGTTGACATAGAAGAGACTAAACCGCAAACTTTCTGGATCAGTGTCGTCGATCATGGACTCTTACATCTTGAACTTACGAAAGACAGTGTCAGTGTGCTAGAAGAATTGACTCCTAATCCGTTGTATCCAAATGGCCTCTCCGCCGATATCATCTTTGATATTTATCCTGATCGGAACGGCCTCCTTTGGCTGGCAACTGAGCACAGAGGTGTCACCTTTTTTTCTCCTGCTGTGCAGCCTTTTCAATTCCTACCATTCCCTGAGGGGTGTATTTCGCTTCTGGAAGATCGGGAAGGTTGGTTATGGATGGGAGGCTATGGGAAAGGACTCCGGAGCATTAATAGTGATGGGGATACATTGAATTACTTGAGTGGGTATCCAAATTTCTATTCCAATTTGGTGACCATTATTGAGGAAGATATGGAGGGCAATATCTGGTTTGGGAGCTTTCGTGGATTGAACGTATGGACTAAGGCAGATCGCACTCAAGATAGTACGCTTCGCCTCCGGCATTATCGGGCTATGCCCAATACAGATCAAGGACTTAGCGAGCGGAGAATTTTTGCTTTTCACGAATATCCAAAGGGGGTCTACTGGATCGGCACGCGTGGCGGAGGTTTAAACCGATTGACTTTCCCTACCGGTAAATGGGAAGAACCTTATTTTATACACTATCAACATCAATCAGATCAAATCAATAGCCTCGGAGATGACTACATTTGGTCGATCGCTCATGATGAAGCCGGACATCTTTGGGTGGGTACGGATAAGGGAGTGAATAAGATCACCCTAGATGAGCAGTTCGAAGCCGGATCATTCGTGAGGTTTGAGAACAAAAGTGGGGAACCCAACAGTTTAAGTCTAAACCTGATTGGCCCAGTGCACTGCACGGCAGATAGTATTGTATGGGTGGGAACGGCAGGAGCGGGATTGAATAAAATGGACTTCCGGCAAGACCCTAGTTTTACCCAGCCAATTATTACTCGATATAATAGTAGTCAAGGCTTGAATAATGACAATGTCTATGGTATTCTAGAAGATGCCAGCGGTTATTTATGGTTGAGCACTAACCGAGGAATCGCTCGCTTTGACCCCAAATTTAGTCCAGCAGCGGGTCAACAAGAACAAGATGCCTTCTTGAGCTTCTATGGCAAGGATGGTCTTCAAGGAGATGAATTCAATACGAACGCCTATACCATCAGCCCGACCACAGCACAGTTATTATTTGGAGGGCAAAACGGGGTTACGATATTTCATCCAGATAGTTTGGACTACGGCCAAGGATTACCTCAAATAGCATTCACTGATTTTCGAATTTTTAATCAATCGGTATCGGTAGGCGCAGATTCTCCACTTTCACAAGCCATTGGTCAGACTGAGTCCTTTGAACTCGATTATCAAGCTGATATGATTAGTTTTAGTTTCGCTGCTTTAGATTTTCGACAAGCTTCACGAAACCAGTACGCCTATCGTTTGCAAGGATATAGTGATCAATGGATCTATATCGGCAATGAAAATACCATCCACTTTACTAATCTTGATCCGGGGGAATATCACTTACAGGTAAAGGGAAGCAATAGCCGAGGGATTTGGAATCATGAAGGGGCTAGTGTTTCATTCCGGATATATCCTCCACCATGGCGAAGCTGGTGGGCTTATGTCCTCTATGCCTTAGCGGGTATCGCCTTGTTATATGCATTTATCCAATATCGAATTCAGGCCGGGATGCGTGAAATGGAGGAAGCCAATCGATTGAGCCAAGCTCGATTTGATGAGCGGGAGCGGTTGCGCAAACAGAATGCTGCGGATTATCACGATGAACTAGGGCATCGGTTGACGAAAATCTCTCTTTTTCTGGAATTGGCAGAAAGACAGTCCGCGGCGGATCAAAACTTAAGATCTTATTTGGCGAAAGTCAAATCGAATACCCAGGACCTTTCAGATGGCATCCGAGATTTGATCTGGAGTCTTGATCCAGCAAAGGATTCCTTATATGAGACCTTGCTCCGCTTACAAGCTTTTGGCGATAAGCTATTCGATTTTTCAGATACTGCGTTTCAGACGACTGGTATAGCGCAGGATTTCGAACAAATTCAATTGGGAGCAGACCAGCGGCGACATATTCTTCTCCTGTTTAAAGAAGCAATGAATAACTGCTTGAAGTATGCGAAGGCCGGTTTGGCTAAACTGACCATAGAGCAGCTGGAAGGTCGGGTACTAATCATTTTTCAAGATGATGGCAAAGGTTTTGAGGTGGCAGGGGAGGCCAATGGATATGGTTTGAAAAATATGGAGGATAGAGCTAAAAAGATCGGAGGAGTACTGATGATCAGCAGTATGAAAGACAGAGGCACCAAAATATCGCTGGAGCTTCCCGATTTCGGACCAACTTCCAAGGTGGTGTAAGGCATAGCAGAAGGAAAGCCCCTATTTTGTCAGGTACTTCTGTTTTAAACCTTTTCACCATGACTGCTAGAATTTACCTATTCGATAGGCTGACCAAGCTATTTAAAAAACTCTTTCCCACCTTCCTCGGCGTAATCCTTGCCTTCTATATGAATGATGTCTGGGTCAATCGACAAGAACAACAATCTATTGACCAGGTTAAGCAAACTTTACAGGAAGAGTTAACTCAGAATATTGCTCAGATCAAACGACAAATTGAATATCACCAGATGGTGGAGGATTCTGCCGCCCACTTGGCCAAGCTATATGTTCTGGATCAGGACGAAAGCAAACTGCCACTCGCCAACTTTTGGAACGGACTACAGGGAAGCCACTTAAGTGATGCAGCCTATCTTACCGCCATCTCCACTCAGAATTTGGCGAAGATGGAACTCAAAGTCGCCAACGCTATAGCAGGGGCTTATTCTGCTCAGCGCAATTACGAAAGCATTTTACAGAGTGCCCGTTCCGCTCTATTGGGTAAAGATTGGCCTAACTATATCTCTTGGATTAACTATATGCGGTGGTCCGCTAATAATATCAAGTTTGCTGAAATGGCTATTGTCTGAACGCATGAAAAGGCACTAGAATCATTGGTTCAGTAGTATGGTTCTGCCTTGTCGAAAATTTACTAGCTCAAAATTTATACTACGCTTATCTTTCGATCCAAGCTTAGTTATCCTCCTCTCCAATGACAACTTTAGCAGGATCACCCACAGACAAGAGATCTTGTTTCTTTTAGTTTTCCGTCCAGGCCACTGAATTGATATCCAATAAGATTTTCGTTCACCAGATACACTATATCTTATGAAAACTAGGATTAGCCTACTACTGCTATTTGCTTATTTTATGCTTAATGGGCAGGAAAGCGATTTTTCGGCCAATATTTGCCAACATATCCAAGTACTAGCTTCTGATGATTTTGAAGGGAGAAAACCTGGAACCCCAGGGGAGGAGAAGACCCTACTTTACATCAAAGAACAATTTGAAGACATTGGCCTACAGCCCGCTGCTGAAGATGGAAGCTTTTTTCAAAAGGTAAAATTGGCAACTTTTTCTACCCTTGCCCCTAATAAAATGGAGTTGAAGACTTCGGGAGGTTCGCTGAATTGGCGCCATAAAATAGACTTCTTATTGGCTTCCCATCTAACAAAAGACAAACATCAAATCCCAGCAACAGAAATTGTCTTTGCGGGATTCGGGATTCACGCTCCCGAGATTGGATGGGATGATTATAAGGATCTTGAGGTTGGCGGCAAAATCGTACTGGTGCTTTCTGGCACCCCAGATGAATTTATGGAAGGAGATTCAGAGTGGAAAGGCGATCCTGCCGCTAACATCTACAGTAAAGGGTTTTATAAGAGAAATGAAGCAGCAGCACGAGGGGCCAAGGGGGTACTCTTTATCTACAAGCAGCCTTCTCATAGCTATTGGACTTGGGATTCTCTCGGAGGCAGCTTTGGACAGAATGATACAAAGATTAGGAAGGATAGTTCTGATGAGCAATTGGAATTTTATGGAGTGATTAGGCCAGAGGCAGCCCGCTTACTTTTCGAATATTGCGGGTTACAAGATTTCAATGCAAGCCAGGTGGCCTTAGCTCCTGACTTTCGAGGGATTCCGCTGAATGCTTTTGCCAAATTTTCCTTTTCCAATGTATGGGCGGACCTAAATACACATAATGTAGTTGGATTACTTCCTGGAACAGATAGGGCTGATGAAGTAATTCTGTACACGGCACACTGGGATCATGTGGGGATCGGGCCAGCGATCAAAGGAGATAGTATCAGAAATGGAGCGGTAGACAATGCATCTGGTACGGCGGGAATTATTGAGATTGCTCGCGCCTTCAAGAAGCAATCGAAGAAGAATCGTCGTTCCATCCTTTTTATTGCTACTGGTGCAGAAGAAATGGGACTATTAGGTGCCGTGTGGTATGCTAAACATCCCTTATTCCCCTTGGGTAAAACAGTAGCATCTTTAAACCTGGATAGTCATTTCCCCTACGGAAAGACGACGCATATAACGGCAGTAGTGTATGGACGTTCGGATTTAGATGGTTATCTGGAAGAGGCAGCGGCGCAGCAGGGGCGAATTATTGTAGCTAATACGGAACAGAACATTGCTCAAGATATTTTTTTCCGTTCGGATCACTTTCCGCTAGCAGAAGCAGGCATACCCTCCGAATTTGCGGTTGGGGCGGGTTCTGCTATGGGACATGATAGTGTGGTATGGGAGCAAAAAATGAGAAACTATATGCCTAAATATCACCAACCAACTGATGAATATGAAGACGATTTTGATTGCGGCGGAATCTGGCAGGATGCAGAACTAATCTATCTTACCGGTAAGTATCTTGACCAATCAGGAGCTTTTCCCAACTGGAATACAGACCAGCCTTTCCAAAGGTGGAGAGAAAAAAGCCGATTTGAAAGTCAATGGTATAGAGATGTATCAGCTTCTCATTTGCCGCTTATGAGTTTGCAGGGCAGAAGTATGGATGCTAAACCAGCAGATTTAGATGGAGACGGAGATTTGGATATCGTAGTAGCGAATGAACACGCCTTCAACATTATCTTAATCAACGATGGTAGTGGAAAATTTACAGAGGAATCGCAAAAACGCCTTCCTCTTCGTCGTGGGGATAGTGAAGATATCGCCATAGCAGATTTTGATGCTGATGGAGATTTGGATATCATTTTTGTAGCAGAGGATGATCAGTTGAATGAATACTTAGAGAATGACGGTAAGGGGTATTTTCGAGATATCTCCTATCGTCTTCCGGTGACCGGCACTTCAAATGCAGTCATTACCGCGGATATCAATAATGATTTTCCCGATTTATTGATTGGAAATGGGCCAGATCGACAAGGTAAAGGAGGGGAGAACTTCTGTTTGATTAATGATGGTAAAGGCAATTGGTTGGATGAATCTTCCAAAAGACTTCCTCCAGATACGCATACCACGCAAGATCTAGAATTGGGAGATATAGATGGCGATGGTGATCTAGACCTGATCGTTGCCAATGAAGATGATAATCAATTGCTGCTGAATGATGGTACGGGTGTGTTTGTAAATGAAACGGAAAGTAGACTGCCCTATCCGAAAGGAAAGTGGGAAACGCGAGAGGCTGATTTTGGCGACTTCGATGGGGATGGGGATCTCGATCTCTTCTTTGCGAATGTCAACTTCCGACAAATCAAGGACAACCAGAATCGGCTGTTTATCAATGATGGCAAAGGGCATTTCACGGATGCAACAGCAGCGCTCCTTCCTCTGGAAAAAATGCATACCGTAGATGGAGATTTCCTAGATGTGGATCAAGATGGGGATTTTGATATCCTGACGGGTAATGGTTTTGGACATAGCTACATGGCCTACATGAATGAGCAGAATAAAGGGTTTCAAAAAGGCGAGGCCCTAGTCTATCCCTCCAGTGTAAAAGGCGACGGTATTGATTTGGAAAGTGCCGATTTCAATGGAGATGGTATAATGGACCTCTACCTTTGCAATTTTCAAGGACATGATTTCTTACTGCTAGGCAAGCCTGCCAAATAAGCTAAAAGGAGTGAGTCAAAGCTAGAAATGTATTAGCGCTGGCTCACTTTTTTTCCTTCATCTCTAGCTCAGCCGATTTCAGGTAGGTTTCGATTTGACTCAGCTCTTTAGTCTGTGCAGGTATATTGTAATACTGCCAGAAAGCGGCATCATACTCAGGGGCTTGCTCCTCTACACTTTCCGTAATATCAAGATTGGGTTTGAAATTATATTGGTCAACGTTCTTTGTGATTACCTTGTTGATGAAGAGTTCTTTTTTTGGGTTTTGTACAAATAGCAACTTGGGAGACTCCGCATTTTTGTAGACCTTCCAGCTATCCTCCTCCTTTTGATATTTTAGGTACATTTTTCCTTCGTGCTCCTGATACTCAAATATTACATTGTAATACACCTGCTTCTGTCCACTGGCTAGTCGCCGCTGCCAAGACCGTCCTCCTTTGGCTTGGCGAGTCAACTCAAGCCTTACAAAGGCGAAGCTTTCGGTATCTATGTATAGCACAGCCGTTTGGAAAGGTTTGTCAACGGCAGTAATTCTGTATACAAATCGACCATCGAATGGCAAGACGCTTTCGATCTCATACTTCCAACCCTTTTTTGCTCTAATGGGACCATAATTGTATCGAATAAATTCATCCTCTACAATATCTACTATGGTGTTTTTTCTGTCTTGCCCTTTGTTCCAAGGGTGTTTTTCAGCGATATAGCTTCGTCTAACTGCCTGTAGTTCTACCTTAGGTCTTCTTGCCAAATTATACCTTTGGTATTGCATCTTTACCGCACATTCCATGTACTCTACATATTTATCATCCTCGTTTTGCAAATCCCTGACGAAGCCTTCTAGAATGTAGGGCTCACTTGGATAGTTTTGCGGAAGTGCTCGATAAGCTTTTTGGACAATTTCTTTTGCGGTCAGCCGCTTTTCATCTGTCACCACCACCTCGGTCAACTCAACGGTATTCTGTTCCAGCTTGAATACCTCATCTGCTACCAAGTCAGCCAGTTTCTTTTTGAGTGTATTGTATCCAATCAAAGAAATCACCAATGTATCGTTGGGCAAACCTTCTGGAATATGAAATATAAATTCCCCTTCGGTATTTGAGGTGGTTCCAACGGTCGTGCCCAATATATAAATGGAAGCGAAAGAGAGTGGTTCCTGCGTCTTCAAGTCTTGAATTCGACCTGTAACGGTGGTGAATTCATTCTTTCCTTGTCCAATTAGCGTAGCGGAAAGACAAAGCTGTAAGAGGAGAAAAGCGGAGATTGTGTACTTCATTTGTGGTTTTTAAGCGGGTGATAATAATGTACTAATCTAAGAAACTGTTTTGAAATATGTGGTGAGAATAATTATGATGAATTTTTTCATTAGTCGAAGCTCTTTTTGAGGTGAATAGCCAAAGCTATTGACCGATTAAAAGCTGAAGAATAATGGAAAAAGACGCATAAGAAAATTAGTGACATGTTTCAATACAGTTTCTACAGATCCTGGATTGAAAAAGTCCGCGCCAATACCCTTTTAAATTGACCTTAACAATTTCGCCTAAAAAGTGTCCTGGCGGCGATACTTACCCCTTCAACTTCATGACTTGTTTATGCATTTTTAATTCTGAACAACGGACAATTACACATCCGGAATCTTATTGAAACTAAAAAACAATCAATCATGAAAACCAAGTCACAAAACATCATTTCCTGGGTAAGTAGAATCATCGCAGCTGTTATTCTTTTACAGACGCTTTTCTTTAAATTCTCTGCTGCCCCTGAGTCGGTTCAACTCTTCACTATGTTAGGGATGGAACCAATCGGTAGGATCGGAACTGGAATTGTAGAACTGATTGCAGGAATTTTGCTTTTGGTGCCACGAACAGCTTGGATAGGTGCCGTGATCAGCTTAGGCGTGATCAGCGGTGCGATCTTCTCTCACTTGACGATCTTAGGTATCAATTATAACGGTGACGGTGGAGCATTGTTTACCATGGCTGTTATTGTATTCATCACATCCGCCATTGCATTGTGGATTGAAAGAGCACAGATACCCGTTCTAAATAAAATCATAGCCTAGATAAATTGAGCGCAAAGGATGTGCATACCCGTTATGCATATCCGCTCCTTTTACTTTTGGGGCCTGGTCTGGCTAGCCAGATGGGTTTTCTACCTACAAATCCGATATGGTCTACAACTAACGCCAGTTGTCAATACCCCATTTTATCGTTTTGTTTGTGACCAAAGGCCTAGCCCAGAACCCAACACTGAAGATATAGCCCATAGTCACAAAAAGGAAAAGCATTCCCATTCGAAGGCCAAAGGCATCTCCTAAGCTACCAACGATAAGGGGCACAATCGCTCCTCCCGCGATTCCCGTAACCAGGATTCCAGATACCGAGCCATGATGACTTTCTAGTGAGTTTAACCCGAGAGAAATAATCACTGACCACATCACGGAAGCGAAAAAGCCGATCAAAGGAAAAGTAGTCAAGATGACATGAGTAGGTCCAAATAAGCTAATCGCCAGACACACCATCGCCGCTCCCGTAAATAGAATCAGTACCTTTCGACTATCCAATATCTTCAGCAGCGCTAAGCCAAATAAAGCACCGGCCGTCATCAATCCCCAGGACCAAGAAATGGTACTTGCTCCAGTAGTTTGAGGGTCTACGCCGTGATAGGTTTCGAGGAACTTTGATATCCAGTTCGCGATGCCTTGCTCCGTACCTACATAGGCGAAGATGGCTAAGAAGTATTTGATCACTGTGGGGTTTTTCAAGAGCTCCAGATGAAGCGCGATAGCACCGGTTTTATCCCCTTCCTTTTTTTCAACTTTCGGAAAGCGTACAACCGCAACAATCCCGATCATTAAAAGTGCGACCAGCGCAAATACCCAATACAAGGAGATCCATGGTAAATTTGCAGGCACCATTCCTTCCAAAACCCGTACAATGGCATTTTTACCTTCCACATCTTTTCCAATATTCAGTACCAAGTACGTATACATTAAAGGACTAAGAAAGGAGGCCAAACCAAAAAACAGTTGCCCTATAACCGAGTTAAAGGCAAAATTAGATTCTCCTCCAGCTACTCTCAGCAAAGGATTGATGGCGACTTGCAGCATGGCCATTCCAGCCCCAATGAAAAATAGAGAAACAATGTACATACCATAAGAGGGGCCAGAAGCAAACAAGAATGCACCTGTGAATGCGCACCCGAAGGCAGCAAGGATCACCTTCTTTTCTCCAAATCGTTCAATGAGCATACCTGAAGGAATGGACATTAGCCCATAAGCAATAAAGAAAGCAAAAGGCAACAAAGCGACCAAGGTCAGACTCAAATCAAAGCTATCGATAATGTCTGGCACCAACGGGCCGATCATGTTCGTCAGGAAGGAGATGACGAAGAAGGTCAATAAGATCAGGCTAATAATCAGGACATTCTGCTTCATATAGGTGGCATTAGGGTATGTTTAAATTTAATTTTTCTGGTAATATGAAATGGGTCTCAAAGCCGCGTGAAGCTCCATTTTTGGGGCATATTCCGTTAACCCCGGAACGGGGTCTGGAAGATACGGCCCAAAAATTAGCTGAAGCCCGGCAAAGAGAGGCGTTCATATTAGTGA
>CAJXPD010000064.1 GCA_913057785.1 uncultured Lewinella sp.
GACATTCACGTGCTCCCGTAGCGGCATTCGTAAAACAAATGCTAGGGGCAAGGCAACCGTCGCTTAAGAGATAGGTTAGTATTACATTGGGAACTAGATCTCCCTGCTCATTTTCAATACATCCTTCCACGCTGACGGACATATTGCTCTGGCATTCGAGGGTGACAGATTCTGGGTCACAGGAGCTTAGACATAGTGTGAGCAGGGCCAAGGTGGCCAACATTAACTTTTTCATAGACATTTTTTGATATGATGAAGATTAAAATGGTTTGTCTCAGGGCGCAGGATCGAACCTCCTACACTCCTTGGAGGAGTGAGGAAATTCGGTATCCCTTTTACTAAGTAGATTATCGCTGTATCACTTACTTGCTATTCAGGTATAGTTTCTGAGTAGTAGTTTGCCCATCAGCGAGCAAAATTTGTATCAGGTAGAGTCCATCTGGCAAGCTAGCCTTCAAGTCCCAAGTTTGATTGGGTAATTGATTATCAATGGATTGACTTTGAACCAAACGCCCTTGAGGATCAAATACACGGAAGGACTGAATGGGAATGCTTGTTGGATTATGAACTTGAAGTATACCAGGCGTGGGGTTAGGATAAACTTCGATGGCAAACGAAGTTTGGTTAGCATCTAGGGTTGTCGTAGTTATGGTGCTATTTTGGTTATAAATGGTGACCTCCAATGAATCTGTAGCTATAGGAATCCAGTTAAAATCCCCATCCTTTAGGCCAGCACGTTCGATGCTAATAAAGGTTGTGATGCTATCCTTTCCTTCCAGGCTAATCACATTGTCTTCGATGATGATGCCGAGATTTAGAATGGGGCCAAATCCAGAGGGGGAACCATTGGGCTTTCCTACGGCCATGGACCGTTCTGCCTGAGGACCGACTTGGCTGACGCGTTGTTGGATAGAAACGCCCGAATTATCCTGGTTGATCCAAGAATTACCATCTACACTAGTAGAAAAACCACTGCTAATAACAGCTGGATCAAATCTTAAGGTAAAGGCGAGTCCTTTGAATCTTTCCACTGGATTATCCTCATCACCTAAAATGAGTTGAGTGTTGATGATATCGCCTTCAAATAATGGTCGATCGTCTATACGTTCTAGCCTCAATGGAATATTCATCCCGGGGACGCCTGGTGGAGGAATCTCGGGAGTAACTTCTCCGTGTACTTGACCATAGTTATTGGCTACTGCTGCCATGTCACTGTTGTTTTCATTGATCAAGCCGTCTCCATCACAATCAGCATAGGCAAAATCTAAGTTCGTTCCTGGAAAAGCTTGGTTCCAGGGTTCGGCAGGGTAGGCTTGCCAGATGATTCCTTGTTCAGCTCTGGGAATACCGACTTGACCTTCTGCGAACCAGATATATAAATAGTCAATATGGTTTACCTCTCCATTATTACTGGCATCGCCGGGCCAAACAGTGATTTGTGCCCCAGCAGTGAGTGATAAGCAGAGCACTACAATGCTAAGCAGAGAGGCTATGACATTTTGGGGCTGCGGGCAGTGTTTGAATGATAGCATGGCGGTTTGGTTAACTCAATTCAGTAAAGGGCTTCTTGAGTTTGATTAATATTCGTTCGATGATTATGATACAAAGGTAGGTGCAACTTTATTTGAAAAAAGGTACATTTCGGTATGCTT
This sequence comes from uncultured Lewinella sp., assembly GCA_913057785.1. Classification (GTDB taxonomy): domain Bacteria; phylum Bacteroidota; class Bacteroidia; order Chitinophagales; family Saprospiraceae; genus DT-111. The sequence continues at coordinate 1,653 of CAJXPD010000064.1, forward strand.
ATCAGGCGTTTTTACTTGTTTTAAATAGGTTTAAATGTATTTATTGATTTGATTATGAGTTATTTAGATTCTAGTGTATATGTTTTAATTGTCAGACAGAATGAACTAAAAAGTTGCTAAAGTGAAACTGGACTCTTCTCAAAAGAGCAAGTAATATGACAAACTGATGGAAAATACGAAGCTAGTTGCGCTGCTTAAGACCTTTGATACTAAGCAGTGGACTGAATTTGATGAATACATTCGATCTCCATTTTTTAATAAGAATCAAGACTTAGTTGATCTTTTCCGCCTACTGAGATCCTATGCCCCTCGTTTTCATCCTAAAAAGATCGAGCGGAAGAAGCTATTCCGAGAATTGAATGGGGCTATAGCTTATGACGTGAAAAAGATGAATCATCAAAGCAGCTTGCTGCTAAAGCAACTAGAGGATTACATTGGCTATAAATGGATGCAAGGCCAGCCGGGGTTGAGCCAGTACTACGCGATGGAAGCCTGTTTCGAGCGAAATCTAAGCAAGCACTATCGATTCCTAGCGTCCCGCTTTTCCAAACATTGGAAGGGGGAAGAAAAGAAAGGAGCTTTCTATCACCATCAACAACAACTCGTAGCAGATCTGGCCAACCGTAGTTTTTTAAAACAAAGGAGCCGAAAATATGACGCTCACCTGCAGATCGCTTCAGATGAATTGGATGCTTACTATTTGATCAAGAAGCTAAAATACAGTTGTGAAATGCTCGATCGAGGTCAGGCAATGGCTGTCAATTACCAATGGCCCTTGATGCCAGAAATATTTCAATTTTTAAGAGGGAAAGACTACCCCGATACCCCGCTCATCCCGATTTACTGTCATATTTATGCCATGCTTACCCAAGAAGATAATGATCGTCATTTTCAAACCTTAAAAGAACTGATACGCCGCTACATTGAACAATTGGATACTTCCGAAGTACAGCTTATCTATCTGTTTGCCATTAATTTCTCGATTCGAAAGCTCAGGGCAGGGAATACGCTTTACACTTCGGAATGTCTGGATCTATACTTGGAGAGTATCAATAAGAAATTGGTATACGTGGACGGGCACTTGTCGCCCTGGACCTTTAAGAATGTAATCAAATTGGGACTCAAGCTAGGGCGAATCAATTGGACAGAACAGTTTATTGTTAAGCACGCACCTGAATTATCAGAGGTCTTTAGAGATAACGCTTTCCACTATAACCTAGCGGATTTATACTTTTGGAAGCAATCATTTAGCAAAGCTCAACAACATTTGCAAGAGGTATCCTTCACAGATATTCACTATGCACTAGATTCTAAGGTGCTCTTTTTGAAGATATTCTACGAAAAGAAGGACTGGGAAGTGCTGCTGTCCCAGGCAGCAGCTTTTCGCATGTATCTGAAGAGAAACCAGGTGATTACCAAGCAGGTAAGGCAGCCCTACGAAAATTTCATTCGGGTACTCCTAAAGCTCGTCAAGCAGAAAAAGAGCATTGCGGCCAAGGCCCAAGTGCAACTTCAAGAAATGCCTTACGTCTTTGATCGAGAATGGCTCATGAGTAAGTTGCAGGAACAACTTATCCGCTCTTGATTAGCAAAAATGAGATGGGCCTATTCAACCTTCTCTAGGGCAGATCCCGATTGAAATCTCCCTTGAGTTGATCAAGTAATTTTTGAACTCTTTCCTCCGGAGTTCCATTTTCATGCCCAGTCTGATCTTCCTTACCTTCTGACGGTAGTGTTTCTACGTAAATTGAACTTGAAGGGAAAGCAAAACTTATCTCTAGACTATCCGCAATTCGTAGAATAGCTAACAATAATTCCTCCTTTACCTGGAGCTCCGTACCATAGTCGGGGACTTGCAGCGGTGCTCGGAACATAATATTAAGGGAAGAGTCTGCCAGGCTGCTGAGGTGGACATAGTACCCATCTTTTTGAGTGTAGGGATGGGAGAGGATAAGTTGCTTTAGACTATCTGTGAAGAGTTCTATACGTTCGGGAGGCGTGTCGTAGGTAATACCCAGTGTAGTCTGGAAAAGCCGGTAGACACGAACACCTAGATTTGTGATGGATTGATTAGCGATAACACCATTTGGTACAGCGACTAAGGAGCTGTCTGATTTGCGGATTCGAGTGGTGCGAAAGCCCACTTCTTCAACTGTTCCAGCAAAACCTCCTAGATCTATGAAATCTCCAATTTGGAAGGGCTTGTCCACAAAAATCATCGCCGATCCGATGAGATTTTTGACCGTGTCCTGTGCTGCCAAAGCAATGGCCAAGCCGCCAATAGATACACCGGCAATTAAAGCAGTGACATTGACTTCTAGGAGGTTTAAGGCCTGGAATATGGCCCAAAGGATAATGACGGCCTGTAGTGACCTTTTTAGGATGGGAACAACTTGTTCGTCCAGCTTATTTTCAGTGCGTTGAGTGAGCTTGTGAAAATACAGCATGAATATATCCAGTATCCTCAGTACAATCATCATGATGAGTAAAGTACTGACGATGTTAGCAACTCTAACGGCCGAAATCAATACTTCTGGTTCAAACTGCAAGGCCGGGATGAAGATCTTGAGAATTCTTACAATGATCCAAACGCTAAGTAGCTGAGCAATTCTCTTGACCAGGGAAGGCGCAACCAGGGAGGGATACAGCCGGGAGGAACTCAGCCGCTTCACGATAGGATTCAGGGCGCGACTAAGGAGAAAGTGCAATAGAAAGGCAAGAACAATCATGATCACAATACCTGACAACTGCCAAATAGCTAGACCCAAGACCTTCGTTTGACCAAACTTGGGAAAGAGGTTTAGTAGAAAGTCTGCTCCGAAAGGGTAGATGGATTTATGAAGGCTGGGAATATTACTTACTGTTTCGGCACTGTAAAGCCACAGACTATCTTGCTTTTCCAGGTATACTTCAGGTAGGGCTTCTGGAAAAGGAATATAGACCGACCTTCTAGCCGTACTATCATAGTAATTAGCATCCTGAGGGATTTGCCCAAATCGAACATATAACCCTTTGCCATCAAGAATTTGTTTTAGCTGGATGGCACGCCGGCGTGCTACTTCTGCTGAGGCACTTCCTAGATCTAGCGCTTTGGCAGATGAGTCTGGCGCAAAGGTCTTCTGCTGCAGAAAATGCAGATGGACATACATGCTATTGTAGGGGTTGTCCAATGCGATGTCAGGCGTCTCCGCGCGTTGAGCCAGTAGATATAAAGGAGAAAGCAAACAGAGCAATAGGATATAGAAGAAATACTGCTGTTTTCGCTGGTATATACTCATACCTGCCGTTCTGTAGTACGCTTCCTCCCGCTCATTCTGTGGATACTGAATAGCACTTTTCTTCTCCATTGGTGTTTTAGGTATTTTGATGCACAAGGTAAAAGCTTTGAGGCAAATATTTACTGCTCCTTTTATGACAAAGCGGGAAAAGGGCCACTTTTTAATCACTTGAATTGTGTAGTTTTAGGAGCTATCTACTATTCAATAAAGGTTCTCCTCACGCTTTGAGGTTCTATTCTATTGAAACCCAAAAAATTGTGAGAGAAGTTGGTAAACATAAGATTGCTTCTTTTGATAATTTCAATCCTATGAAAAAGTGTTTCCTGTTACTCTTCCTCATTTTAGGCACCTCCTTCAGCCTTCTACGGGCGCAAAAGCTGGATCGAGTACAAGGAGAATTGCTTGTCCGACTACCTCCGGATACGGATCTCTCTGCTTTGGTCAAGGAATGGCAATTCTACCAGGGTGATCAAACGAATCTCAGGGTGAAGGAACAGGTGTCTCAACCACTAAATATTTGGCTGCTTTCCTTTGACTATAGCCAAATAAATGAGATTGATTTTTTGGCTGCCATTCGCAGATCAGATAGAATTGCCCAAGTACAGTTTAATCACCTCATTGATTATCGGGAAACTACGCCGAACGATCCGCTATTCACTTCTCAATGGCAATACATTAACACTGGATTAGACGGAGGTCTTGCTGGAGCGGACCTGGATGCGGAGTTTGCTTGGGATATCTCCACAGGTGGACTGACAGCAGGAGGAGACACTATCGTCGTATGTGTCATTGATTCCGGTGTGGATGCGATGCATGATGACCTCCAGGCTAACCTATGGATTAATCATAATGAAATCCCCGATAACGATATTGACGATGATGGAAATGGATTTGTGGATGATTATCGTGGATGGAATACGATCAATGCGGTAAATGATGATGATATCACTGCCGACCCTCGACATGGTACTTCGGTTTCTGGTATTGTTGGGGCCGTTGGGAATAATGGGGTTGGCATTACCGGGGTGAATTGGGGCGTGAAGATAATGATGGTGGCCAATGGATTGAATACCACAGAGGCTAGGGTGATTTCATCTTATTCCTACCCTTTAACTTTACGAAAACAGTACAATGACACTGGAGGAGAGTTAGGAGCCTTTGTAGTAGCTACAAATTCTTCTTGGGGGCTAAATTTTGGGCAAGTAGAGGATGCTCCTTTGTGGTGTGAAATGTATGATGCTTTAGGGGAGGTGGGAATCCTAAACGCTGGTGCAACAGCTAATAGAATAGTGGACGTGGATGTTGACGGAGACCTTCCGACTAGCTGTCCAAGTGATTATCTGATTTCGGTCACAAACATGGATCGGAGAAATCAAAAGGTGGAGGCAGCAGGATGGGGCGCAATGAGTATTGACCTTGGAGCCTATGGTGAAGACGTTTTCACCTTGGATTCAGGCAATGATTATGGCCCCTTTCGCGGAACTTCGGCTGCAACGCCACAGGTAGCTGGGGCCATTGCCTTGCTATATGCCGCGCCTTGCGATGATTTTCTAGATATAGTGGAAAACGCTCCTGCCGTTGCGGCGCTTGAGGTGAAGCGATTCATTTTGGAGGGCGTAAAAGCCAATGAATCACTAGATGGAATTACGGTAACGGGAGGCGTATTGAACCTCAATAATAGCATGACCGAATTCATGGAAGAATGTGGCACTTGCCCTCCAGCCACTAATCCTGAGTTCAGCGTCCTGACGGATACTGCAGCTACCTTAGAATGGATTTCTTTTGACATCAATACAAGAACTGATTTGCGATGGCGAGAAGTGGGGACCCCTACCTGGAATGAAATTACGGAGGCTAGTTCCCCATATATTTTCCCAACCCTGACCGCTTGCACTTTGTACGAATACCAGTTCAAAGCTTATTGCGAGAGTGACACCTTAGATTATACGCCTTCAAGAGTGTTTACAACTGACGGGTGTTGTGATGCTCCAGCAGAGGTGCAGTTTGGGGAGATAGAAGCTACTAGTGCGCAAGTAAGCTGGAATAGCGTTTTGGCTGCAGAAAGTTACCAGCTTCGTTATCGACTGGATGAAGGAGGTGAGTGGGACACCGTAGCGGTGGCAGATACCGTGCTTACCCTTACCCTTTTGCAAGCTTGTGCCAAATATGAAGTACAATTACAGTCGATCTGTGGGGCGGATACGAAAGATTTTGGAGACTCTTATTACCTTAGTACCAGAGGTTGTGGCGCTTGTTTAGATTTGAATTATTGTGTGACCGATTTCTTGGAATCCAGCAATGAATGGATAGAACGAGTGAAGGTTGGCCCACTGGACAATATGAGTGGTCAAGACCCTGATGGTTATGGCGATTACACTGGTCTAGCCATCACTCAGTTGGAACAAGGATCCAGTTATGAGGTAAGGTTAGTTCCTGGTTATGGAGGGGTAAGTTTTAGTGAGTATTTTGAGGTATATATAGATCTTAACCAGAACGGTAGTTTTGAAAGTAATGAAGAGGTGTTTGATGCTGGAATGGCCAGCAATTTACCGGTTACTGGGAGTATAAGTATTGCACCTGATGCCATGATGGGGGTTACGAGAATGCGAGTTATCATGCAGTTCCAAGCCGTATCAGGCACTTGCCCTTTTTCTGGTCAAGCTTTTGGGGAGGTGGAGGATTACTGTGTACAGATCGTTCCTGCCAATAACTGTAATATTCCCATTGGTTTGGATACCGTAGCAGTTGGTACTACGATGGCGAGGGTAAGCTGGGATCAAGTAGCGCCGGCAGTAGATTATTTTTTGCGATATCGTATAAAGGGTAATTCGGATTGGTTAGCAGCTATCGTGAATGATACGAGTTATGTGTTGAATAACTTGGAGTCTTGCGCCGAATACGAAGTATCGGTTAAGAGTCGCTGTGCGCAAGTTCAGAGTGAATATTCTGATTCCTTCTCGTTCAAGACTTCTTGTATAAATAATGTAGATGATCCCACCAAAGCCAATATAGATTGGATGCTCACCCCAAACCCTACGGCAGATAAGGCTTTCTTGTGGATAAGAATGCCAGAACTACGAGGGAATTTAGATGCTGTCATATTAGATGTGTCCGGTAAGATCGTTCGAAGAGTGTCCATTGGAAGGGCAATTCCTGGGATACAGCAGATCGAAATGCCGGTTGATCAACTCGCTAGTGGCCTCTATTTCGTACAGTTGGTCAATAGCAATATTCCTTTGAGCATCAAAAAACTAATAATAGAATAGCCACTCTCCCACCCGAAAGTGAAAGTCAGCGTACAATTTATAAGCAGTAGAGGTCAGCATCTCTAAGGGATACATGATTTGATTAAGCATAACCAAAACATAAACTAAGTATGAAGAAACAGTTTATAAGAACCGCTATAAAGGGGATATGCCTCCTATTGGCTTTGCCGGCCTGCAATGCACCCGTGGCATCGGACCAAGCTGAAGAAGAAGGAATTGGAGTCGAAGAAGAAGTTAGGGAAATACCGGAAATCCAATACACATTGACCAAAGATCAGACCCATAGCAAATTTAGTAGCACCATTGAGCCAGTGCTGAGGGTGCCATCAGGAAGTGTGATTGAGGCTTTTACCGAGGATGCGAGTGATGAACAATTTGAGATTGATTCTGATGTAAGTGCGTTGGATAATTTGAGTTTTGACCCGATACACCCGATTACAGGTCCTGTTTACGTGGAAGGAGCTGAGGTTGGAGATGTATTGAAGGTGAAGATTCACAAGATTGATTTAGTGGATTGGGGCTGGACTGCGATTTTGCCAGGCTTTGGCTTTTTAGCGGATGATTTTAAGGAACCCTATCTACGAACCTTCGCATTAAAAGAAGGGATGACAAGTGTGCCGTTCAAAGGGAAAATCAACGTACCGCTACGGCCATTTCCAGGCGTTATGGGGGTGGCGCCAGCCACCGAAGAAATGCTTTCCACGATTCCTCCCAGAGCCAACGGGGGCAATATGGATGATCCCAACATAGTGGAAGGAACAACGGTATATTTTCCCGTTTTCGTGGAAGGAGGGCTTTTTAGTATAGGAGATGCACATGCTGCCCAGGGAATGGGTGAGGTATGTGGGACGGCCATTGAGGCTCCCATGCGATTCGTCTATGAGATTGAGGTGTTGAAAGGAGGACGTTCTATAGATGAGCCGGAATATGAAACAGATGATTATTATGCCGTAACTGCATTTGGGACAAGTATTGATGAAGCAGCGAAAAAGGCGGTGAAGTATATGGTTGGATACTTGGAAGCTGAACACGATTTGACTTCCTCAGAAGCCTATGCTTTGTGCTCCTTGGCGGGTGATCTTAAGATCGCTGAGGTGGTGGATGTTCCACACATGTTAGTGTCCATGCACATGTCCAAAGAAGTGCTAGGCATTAAGTAAAACAAAAAGTGGGAAACCCGCTGTATTCGCTTCTGGTTTCCCACTTTATCTCTTCCTAGCTCTCTTTAAAAGTTGGTGCTTTCCGGTGCATCGAGGCCTGTTCGTAGGCATATGCCATCTCTATCAACAAAGGTTCCTTCCACGCTCCACTAAAGAAGGATATGCCAACCGGAAGTCCTTCAATCCATCCCATGGGTACGGTAATATTAGGGTAGCCTGCACGTGCAGCCGGAGATGAACTTCCACCTAAGAAAAGGTCACCATTGATCGGATCTATTTTCCAAGCAGCTGATCCAGTGGGTGCGATAATCGCATCCAACTTATGAGTAGCCAGCGCCTCATCTAGACCTTTTTCTCTGGTGTTTTTCAGCATTTTATCCAAAAGCTCCTTGTACTCTGGAGAATCCAATCCGGCTTTTTCTTGTGCTAATTCCAGAAGCCCTTGATCAAATAGAGATTCGATCGAATCTTGCTTATTAAAGGCAATTAGTTCTTCCAAATTCTTGACTGGAGCATCTGCTCCTAATGAAGCAAAATACTTATTTAAGCCATCCTTGAATTCGTACAACATGATCTGAAAAGAGTCTCGCCCCCCATCTCCGGAGCCGATGCGATCAATGCGTATAACCTCTGCACCTTGTGCCTCCATTAAGGAAACTGCTTTTTCAATTAATGCATCTACTTGGTGGTGGAACCCTAATGCCCGTGTATATAGACCAATTTTCTTTCCTTTGAGTCCGTCCTTTTTTAAGAAAGGGGTATAGTCAGTAAGCGCATTTCCTTCACTAGCTGTTGTCTTTCCATCTCTCTGATCAATACCGGTCAAAGCTCCCAAGCATATAACAGCATCTTTAACAGTTCTAGCCATGGGGCCTGCGGTATCCTGGGTCTCAGAAATTGGGATAATACCAGCTCTACTTACCAGGCCTACAGTGGGTTTGATGCCGACCACTCCATTGGCATGCGAAGGGCATACGATGGATCCATTCGTCTCTGTACCAATAGCAAGCATGCAGAAATTGGCCGATACGGCAGCTCCCGAACCTGCACTAGATCCACATGGATTTCTATCCGTCACGTATGGGTTTTTGGTTTGCCCTCCCCTACCGCTCCATCCGCTGGAGGAAACGTTGGAACGGAAATTTGCCCATTCACTTAGATTGGCTTTGCCCAAGATCACTGCACCGGCTTCCCTCAGTTTAGCCGCTACCCAGCTGTCCTGTAAGGGGCGTGAACCTAATAAAGCGCGGGAGCCCGCAGTTGTGAGCATTTTATCGTGGGTATCGATATTGTCCTTTAGTACCACTGGGATGCCGTGTAGCGGACCTCTGGAATTCCCCACCTTTAATTCCTCATCTAATTGCTTAGCAATGTCCACGGCATCAGGGTTGATTTCAATAATCGAATTGACCTTAGGCCCATCTTGATCCAATTGTTCAATACGGGCAAGGTAGGCTTTTACCACACTTTCAATGCTGAAGTCCTTTCCTGCAAAACCGGCTTGCATCTGATCGATGGTCATTTCTTCGAAGGAGAAGGCTGAATCTACCGGAGTGCTTGGTGATGAGGTAGGAGTGTTGCAAGCATAGAGCCCCCAAAGCTGGGCACCAATCAAGGTGGTAGCGCTGTGTTGAATAAAGTTTCTTCTTTTCATACTAATTGGGTATTGGTGTGAGTGTGCTTAAAGCGGGTTCTTAGTGTATTAAAAGGCAATCAATTGATAGCCCTCATTTTGCTTGGTGATTAGCACAGTCATGGCTGATAGAGCTACCTGGACTGGTACGGCTAGCTCTGTCCGATCAATCTTTCTAGAATGGATAGATTGACCACAAATATATATCTCTGCCCCAGCTTGCTTTAGTGCTTCTAACAGGCGCAGATTAGGATTGTTCATACCATATCGTTCCTGGTATGCCGCATTACTTAGGGCGTCCTTACTGGCGATATTGTGAATGGCGCAAGCCACCTTCAGGTTTTCAGCTGGCACACCGGCTTGGGCATGCATGTTTAGGAAGCGTGCCAAGGTATTAAGCTGAGGATTAATTTGCCCGGGTTGGTCTGGGCTTTTGGCTATATCAAATACTACTTTATATGTTTGAGAAACATCTACTTCAAGATCGGGATTTTCCACTTTGTGAACGGCGCCGAAGGGCGAGATGATAGGACCGGCACTTCGTTGTGCATGTGATGAAAGGCAAAACAACAAACATATAGAAACGCAAACAACATTTATCTTCTTTAGCATGATTACTAGGTAATTTGATTTTCGCAAAAGGAATAGTCCGTCCCATTTGAAGCAGCAAAGTGCACTTTGACTGACTAGGAAGGAAAGGTAAAGCTTAAATAGGAAATTTGGACTTGCTCTCAATTTAATTTGCTAAATTTCGGAACCTACACCTGTCAGAAAGAAACCCCTCCTTTTTCAAGCCTGATTAATATAAGTACCATGTTGAAAGCTTTATACCCTTTATACATAAAGGTAGGTTGGTCTATCCTAATGCTATGCTTGTTCATACTCCCTTTTCGGGCCAAGGGTCAGAAAGTAGACAGTTTGGAGGCCTTGCTGACGGAAAGTTTAGTGGATACACAGCGGATGGATGTGCTGATTGATTTAACTGATATCCTCCAATTCCAGAACCCTCAAAAAGGTATCACTTATGGAGAAGAGGCGGTGCAAATGGCAGAAGAACGTAATGACACCGCTCGGTGAACGGGAGTGTTATCGAGAATAGGAGCTTGTTACGCCAACTTGGGAGAAATTAATAAGGCGGAAGAACTGTGGCGAGAGACCTTAGCCTTGGAGATCGCGCGCAATGATTCGATGGGAATCGGAAGGCAGCTCACTAACATTGGTACGGCCCTGGATACGAAAGGAGACCTCGACTCTGCAATTCTATATCACTCCCGAGCCTTAGACATTTTCCTTCGAAAGGAAAGTGATGTTTATCAAGCGATAGTGTATAATAATCTAGCAATTGATTATGAGATCAAGGCCGATTACACGCAGGCACTTAAGCTATATTTAGAAGCCTTGGAGCGTTTTGAGCGAATTGGGCATAAGGCAGGTGTCGGCGCCGTGTTTTCTAATGTGGGCAATGTTTATACTCAGTTACAGGCCTATGAGGAAGCCATAGACTATCTCAATCGATCTCAAGAAATCAAGAGGGAGATTCAGGATCTATATGGTATAGGGTTGAATGATCACAACTTGAGTACAGTTTATCTTAGGTTGGGGCAATTGGATTCAGCCAATGTTTATGCCTTACAGTCTTTAGAGACACGGAAGCAGATGAAAGACAAAGAAGGAGAAGGTCAGTCTTTGCTCCAGCTAGGTACCATCAAATACCAGTTAGCGGCTTATGATGAGGCCCTTGATTTAGCGGAACAAGCGCATGCTATTGCTATTTCTTTAGACAATCGATTTGAACAGGGTAAAGCGGCGCTTCAGCTGGGACGAAATTACCTACAGTTAAAGCAAAATAATAAGGCAGAGCAATTCCTTTTGGAAGCAAAAAAACTCACCGCCGATAATAAGGAGAAAGAGACACAGCTACAGACTTTTTATGCGCTTTATCAGTTGTATAAAGCCCGCAAGGACCAGCGCGCCTTAGGGTATCACGAACGCTATTTGGCTTTAAATGACAGCATTCGGAATGATGAGCAAGTGCGAGAGATCACGCGTTTAGAGTTACAGTATGAATTCGACCGGGAAAAGGAATTGCTGAGCTTGGAACGCGAACAAAAAGAAGCGCTGCTGGAGGAAAAATTGCAGCGCCAAAAACTGGTTCAGAATGCTTCTTTAGGAGGATTAGGCGCCGGGGTATTGATTATTGGTTTATTGTGGCGAGGTTACCGACAAAAACAGCAAAGCAATCAGCAATTGGCTGCTCAAAAACAAACGATAGAGCGAACCTTGGAAGATCGAGAGACCCTGCTAAAGGAAATACATCATAGGGTTAAGAATAATCTGCAAGTTATTTCTTCTCTTTTAAGTCTACAATCTCGTTCTATTGAAGATCCGGTTGCGCTGGGAGCGATTGAGGAGGGTAAAAACAGGGTGAAAGCGATGGCCTTAATTCATCAAAACCTCTATCAAGATGAAAACCTGATCGGCGTTCACTTACCAGATTATATTGAAAAGCTAACCAATAACCTGGTTCATTCCTATCGAGTGGATCAGAAACAGATTCAAATTGTCCAGGAAGTGGAACCTATTTCTATGGATGCAGATACCCTCATTCCCCTAGCCCTGATCCTAAATGAGCTAATTTCTAATTCCCTAAAATATGCTTTCCAAGAGCGGGATAGTGGTCAAATCGATGTCCACATCGCGCAGATGGAGGAAGGATTGAAGGTGATCGTAAGCGACAATGGAAAAGGTCTACCGCCTGATTTTCAGCCAGAGAAGTCCAATTCCCTTGGCTTTAAACTCATTCGATCTTTTGCCAATAAGATGAAGGCCCAGCTGGATGTTTTATCACAAGGCGGCACCCAGGTTTCCCTATTATTGCCATCAGCTTGATGAGTGGCAGCGTTACTAAATTAAAATAGGAATGGACACCATCCGAATACTCGTAGTGGAAGACGATATTTTTATTTCTCAGGATATTGTAGAAATGTTGGAACAGATGGACTACAGCATCTCAGGTGTGGCATATGATGGAGATACCGCTTTGACACAGCTTCAAGAAAATACGCCGGATTTCGTATTACTTGACATCAACCTAGGGGCGGGAAAGGATGGGATAGATATTGCTGAAGTAATAAGAACGCAATATCAGCTACCCTTTATCTTCTTAACTTCTTATGCGAGTAAATCGGTCTTGGATAGAGCCAAGCAAGTCCGTCCGTCCGGTTATGTCGTCAAGCCATTCGATGAACGGGATCTATACCCAGCCATAGAAATAGCTTTGTATAACCATTCTCAGCGTTGGCAGCCAGATTCTTGGCATCAAACCCATATTAACCGGGTGTTGAAGACCGATTTTACACAGAAAGAAGTGGAAATTCTCCAGGACATGTTTGAAGGAAAAACGAATCGACAGCTAAGTGAAAAGCATTTCATTAGTCTGAATACCGTCAAGACCCACGTGCTACGTATCTACGAAAAACTAGATGTACATTCTCGCTCTGAGGCCATGGCTGCTTTACGCAAACGTTTAAGATAAGCCCTCCTAGAAGTATTGTCCAAGCCCGACAACGACTCCTCTCCGGCTTGGCTGTCTCACATCATGGCCATAATCCAAGCGCAATATGGCATTATAAGCCTTATTGTAGATTAAGCGAATACCTCCACCAACGAAATGCTGGAGGTTCTTACCCTTCCAGAGTTCCTGCAAAGTCCCACCAGGTTTTCGCCAAGTACCCGCATCCGAGAAGGCTACCAATTGAATACCAAATTGCGAGCTTTCCAGCACGGTTTGACGATATTCCAAATTAAGAATTAGGGCTGCTGTTCCACGTTCAATCCGGTTGCCGGACCCTCGAATATTGATATAACTATCGAGTACAAATGGTGCAAAGGGTGAATTGTTGTTGGTGGCGAGGCCTATCCGAAGCCTAGCTGCTAGATTCCCTCGGAAGGGCAGGCGTTTGAAATAGCGAGTATCATTAAGAAATATGTGGAACCAGGAATTGTCCTGCAAATTATGGACGGTTTGGAAGCTGGCGTTGTTATCGAAACCATCTAGATAGAATAAGTGGTATCGTAACCGGTTCTCTACGAATACGAGCTTTCCTAACAACTTAGGTTGGCGGAGTGATTCGGGGCCAGGGGTGGTTTCTCCCTCGTGCCGCTCGTGTTTATTATAATCTTCTACAAAGGTGGTCAGTCCAAATTCCAGGGTCCGATTTCTTTTGAGTTGATAAATGGTAGATAACCCAAGACTAAGGTTGTCAAAATTGTAGAAGACGGTAGCATCCGAAAAGAACAGAGGCTCAACAGAAGCCCATTTGGTAAAGCTAAGTGATCCGCCCCATTTGCTGCGCCGGAAAGATGGAATTTTATAGTAGAGATTGAAGTTATCTCGGCGATCATTGTTTTGGTAGAAGACGGTGAGCTTTTGGCCTAAGCCTCGCCAGTTATCGTCATTGAATCCGAGTTGGTACCAGAAGTTTCCACGTACGCCACCAAAGTTGATGATGGGAAAAAAGGTAAGCGCTTCTTTCAGCTGTAGGGTCACATTTAAGCCGGCTCCGGTAGTGTCAATTTGTAACTTACCATCAGCGATAGCAGGAAGATTTTTGAGTCGCTGAAGGTCATTGGCCAACTGCGTACTATCTGCAAGGCTTCCGATCTGGCTATCGATTAACCGGCCGATAAAAGACCACTTGGTTTTCTTCAAACCGTCGATTTGGAGATTGTTTACGGGCAATTGACTCCAAGCCGGTAAACAAAAGCTCAGCCCTACAATTAGGACCAAGGCAGATTTGGAGGTAATCACTGTCGCGTAATGTTGTGGCTCAGCTAATTTTTGCGTCCGTCTATACTTTAAAACTTTTGCTTCCCTCTCAAATGCGGCCTGCCTAGCTAGTCAGTTCGGACCACAAAAATTGTCAGAGCGGCGTGTTTTGTAATAGGATTCAGAATATAATAATAACAATAAAAAGAAGGCAGGGGCGAAAAGTGGTTTCAGGACTTACATCCCGTTTGACGAAACATTAGCGTTTTTCACCCCTTCCCAACTAAATGGTAACTACTTGGTTGTTTATCTCGAAATTCTAACACCGATGTTAAAAGTGGCGGCTTGCCCGTTATTGGCAGCCAAAAATTTGTTGCTGAAATCTGTTACCAAGGCTTCAATCTCAAATTTAGAGGTAACCTGGTACTTAGCACCTAATCCCGCCTGTACAAAATAATCAAATTCATTTCCCCAGAATGGAGAGTAATTGCCTAAGGCGTAAATCGTGGTTTTGGGGTTAGGGAAATAGCTTAAAATGGCAGTTGCTGGGGTAGAAAGTCTATTAAGTGCTCCATTTCCTGCATTCCCAATATCTTCCAATAGGACATCGATCTCTGTGAATAGAGACCAATTGTTCCCCAACGTGATATCATTGAAAAATTGTGTGTTCCAGCTTGCTCCGTTCCAGTCAATATAAGGCTGAGTAGCATTGCCTTCTAAGTCTTGACCAATTGGAATCCAAAAAGCACTTTGTACAGAGAAGTTAGGCAGTGCTTGGAAGGGCGCCCAACGAATCTTAGGTCCGAAGTTGGTAAATCCTTGTCGGCGGCTATCCGCAGCCCCTGAGAATACATTCAAAGGAGAGGTATTACCATCCGTATTGCTCACACGACGATAGCGAAGATCAAAACCAAGGTTGAAACGATTGTTGATCCCGTATAGAAAACTAACTGAAGTCGTAAAGAAATTGGATCGGGCATTAAAGTCCCCTTCGCTTGAGCTTCTGGTTCTTTGGGTATAGAGGTTGTTGAATATCTTGGTTTCGGTAGTGCCTTTTGGGATAGCCGCGGATACTACGTATCGGTTACTACTGTTGCCCAACTGAGCGGTTCCATTGACCAAACTTTGAGCATTCAAAGTCCAGTCATAGGTGTAATAGTTAATCGCAAAATCTTCGGCGATTGGATTGTTTCTGTATTTGTTGATAAAGGCTAAGACATTCTTCTTGTTGCCACCGAAGTCAGCTGCATACCAAGAAAAGATCTGCGAAAGGCTAGCCTTCTTTTCTTCTCCATCTACTTTGATGAAAATTGGGTCATTGATGGCTTTTTGGGTTTGTTGCTCCAATTGTTGTTCCAATTGGTCGGCCGTGTAGGCAAAGTTGGTGATCGGAGGGCAACCTTGTGCACCACAAACCAACACAAAGTGGAAACGTGGATCTCCATATACTGCCAGCAAATGTTTCTTCTCTAGGGTATTTAGGCTCATTTTCTCTCCGCCAATGAGATGCACTTTTGCATCGAAAAAACCGCCTTTCTCTTGTACTGAATTGGTTACACCATTCTTGATCACCTGATCGATTACTAGTAGGTTATAGCTGTTGATCAAAAAAGCTTGTTGCGTCTTAGCGTCTAGGCTTTTCCAGTTCGTCTTATTGATGGCATTGATTACTGTAGGGAAGTTGCTATCTTCTTCGATGGCTTTGTAGTCGATGGCGCCCGCCTTAACGTGGGTTTTGAAAAGTTGATCTACTTGCGTGAAAAAAGCTGGATCGATGGCTTGGGCGTTCATATTGATAAGGGACCAAAATACAATGGGTATTATCAGAATTATGTTTTTCATTGCTTGCTAATTAATTGATGTGGGTAAATTGACAATAAGTTTTTTAAATGCTTAGGTGTGTGTGATTTCACCTTTGTTTAATACCCTACAAAGAAAAGGGGATTGAGAGCCTTATGTTTCCCGCTTTTCTAACCAAATTATCACAGAAGTATCCCCACGTCGTCTGGGCGATAGTTTGGACAGGAAAATTAGAGGATGTGTTAAATTCAAGTACTTGAAAATCTCATGGCGAGGATTGCGTTTGAAAGATAGAAAGAAGTACTCTGGCAAACAATTTCAACCACCTTCCGAAAAGGATTAGTATGAAAAAAGTACTACCTAGAACCCTTGGCTTTTTGCTTGTTACCCTTATTCCTGTTGTTTATTTGCATGTCGCTAAGCTTCCCCTCTGGGCGGAAGTTGTCGACGGTATTTTCTCTAGTGTTGTTCTTGCTGTACCCTTTGCAGTTGGTCTGTCGATCGCTAAACCAGTTGGGGATCTTTCAATGAAACAGGAGCTTAAACTAGGGATGCTGGCT
Organism: uncultured Lewinella sp.; assembly: GCA_913057785.1. Taxonomy (GTDB): domain Bacteria; phylum Bacteroidota; class Bacteroidia; order Chitinophagales; family Saprospiraceae; genus DT-111. Next base: position 18,118 of record CAJXPD010000064.1, read on the forward strand.
GCCACATTTATGTGGACTATTGTCTGGGTATTTTGGAGCGTGGTTCCCGAAACTTTTAAGGCTTCAGCTGAGACTTGGGCATTTACAAGTCATCTGACCATTGCTTTTAGCACAGGCTTGTTGACTACTGTTATATGGAAGGGACAGCAAATGGAGATTGGTCAAGAGCTATAACTTTATCATGTTTTTGTAAACTTGTGGTCTGCTTACGGGCTAAGGTGTTTTTCATTTGTGAAGGTCGAACCACATGTCAGCATTTGTAAATTATATAGGTAATTACATTTCTTTATCGAAGGACTTGGCAGAAGACTTGCAGGAATCTTTGCAAATCGACTCCTACAATAAAGGGCATATTCTCCTCAATGAAGGGAGAGTTTGTCACCGGCTGTATATCTTAGAAACCGGCACAGCTAGAACTTTCTATTATCAAGATGGAAAAGACATAACTTCCTGGATCTATCCAGAACACCTCCCATTCACCGCCTGGTCGAGCTTTCTCGGGGGGAAGCCCTCTTTTGAATACATTGAGATTCTAGAGGATGCTTCCATACAAAGTATCACTTCTTCACAATTAGAAAACTTATATGAAAAGCATCCTAGCTTTGAACGCTTTGGCCGCCGACTCATGGAAGAACAACTCCACTTTCTGGATCAATTTTACAAAGGGTATCTCTTTATGACAGCAAGAGAAAAATATGATCTCCTTCAGTCTTTTTTTCCAGACGTGACATTGCGGGTAAACTTAGGACATATTGCCTCTCTTTTAGGCGTTTCTCAAGAAACCTTAAGTCGCATCAGAAGAAAGAAGTGAGGCGTTACGCAAGCTTGTTATACTATTGTCGGAATGCCACTCAAAGCGTGTTACTCGCTTGCTACGACTTCATGAAGCCGATTGGCGACTGTTCGACTCTCGGGTCATAAAACCGGCTAATATTTGGCAACACATAGTTTAAATCACCCTTGCTTACTCCAAACCAATTGGCCAATTCTGCGAAATACATATCTGTTGAGATGGACGGCAGAAGTATAGCGCCCCCGATGTCATCCGGCCCTCCAAGTTGCAAACTTGGGTAGGTCCCAAAGATTTGCCCTCCGTTAATTGCACCTCCCATAGTGATTACATTTCCACCCCAGGCATGATCGGTACCATTTCCGTTGGAGCTAAGGGTACGGCCAAAATCTGAGATCGTGAAGGTGGTCACCTGCTCAGCTATGCCCAGCTCATCAATTGCTGTTTGGAACTCCTGTAGAGCTTTGCTTAATATACCAAGCATAAGCGTCTGATTTTCCAAAACGCTATCGTGATGATCCCAGCCGCCATAGTTAATGAAGAAGGTTTGACGTTTCATTCCCAAGGCCTTTCGGGCAGCTATGGTCTTCGCTACCAATGCGAGGTCAGTCGACAAAGCAGCCGAAGAGAATGCGGTGTTCAATGCAGAATTTTTAGCTAGGGCCTCACTAAAGATATGATGATTGGCCTGTGAGTGAATTATTTTTTGTTGGAAGGTTGACTTAAAGATATCCTGATATTGTTGTGCAAGCAGACTTTCGGTTCCTTTCATAAGCACCTGATCCAAGCCATTTTGGCCTTCGTAAACTCGAATCCCAACGCTGCCACCTGCTGCTGACCGAATGGCGTATTCCGTGGAATTATCTCCAACCTGGAATACATTGGTTCCGGAAAGGGAGATATTCATGGATATATCTTGATTTTGATTCCCTTGCTTGAGGATATCTGCCATTCGTCCTCCCCAACCTTTTGAAGAGCGAGAATCGGGAAGAGAAGTTTGCCACTGCTGGATCTGATCAGCATGAGAAAGCAAGCCGATTGGCAGTTTGGCGCCTCCGGACAGGTACTGGGCTTTGGTCAAAGGTTCAACCAAGGTCCCAACATTGCTGACAAAGGAAAGCTTACCTTGATTAAATAGCGCTTGGACTTCCGGCATGGCAGGATGGACCCCGTACTCACGCCCCCATTGATCCCTATGGTCTAAGGATAAGAGGCTTGAGCGAGACAATGCTAGGTTGGATCTACTTTTGCTGTATTCCCGATAAGGTTCCTTACTCCTTGGCACCAGCATATTGAAGCTATCATTGCCACCGGCTAAGAGGATACAAACCAATGCTTTATACTCCCCTTCGGATGTATTTGATTTGGCGTTCAATCCGGCAAGTGCATTGGTCGTGCCAAGGTTTAGAATAGAGGATAGTAAGGTGGTTGAACCGATAGCAGCGCAAGAAGCAGTTCCAACGAATTGTCTTCTGTTCAAGGTAGATTTGCCTTTATTTGATGTTTTCATGTTCGTATTTTCTAAGGATGAGAAATGAAGGATTATAATTGGATAGCATAATCTGGCGCAATGAAACTCAAGTACAAAGCGGCCTTTACCCGATCACGCCTACCTGTGATTTGACTAATGACTTGCACAATATTTCCCTTCGTCTTTTCAGAAAAGGCGCCACCGGTGAGGATTAGATCTAGCCGGTCCACCAAAGCGGCAGGATTCCTAGCCAAGGCGATTTCGTCGCTTAAGTCCAAATAGACATAATCTTGCGGATCAAGGTCTTTTTCTTCGTAGCTAGGGGCATTGTGAACGGATTGTCCCGCCTTGGTAGAAACCTCCATATAGTATTCGTTCATGAACCAGTCATAAGCTAGGTTGATATAATTGATCGAAGTAGCAGAAGTATGGATTTGAAACTCTGGTGCTGTTAATCCTTCTTCAGCGATCGGGCCATTAGGACGATAGCTAGGTAAATAAAAGTTGAAGACACTTGGAGACGCCAGGATACCTTGGCTGACTGCTTCATCAAAGAGGTAACCCCAATTCCACATCTTTCCAGACTGGTTGGAGGCGTTGAAGGCCCGTAAGGCTTGGGTATACCGTAGGAGTGGCTCTCTTAATTTTTTTGCGGGAGCCTTCCCTCTGCTGGAAAAATCAAGCGCCTCTGAATCAGTGAGAATAGCTCGGATGACTGCTGACATATCTCCGCGGACACCCTCCCCATTATCATTAAATTTTGTGGCAACTCTAGCGATATAGGCCGGACTAGGGTTGGATTTTACCAATCGCTGAATCAATTGATGACCAATGAAAGGACCTACATTTGGATGATTGAAGAGATTGTCGATAGCATCACGAATATCCTCGAGTGTACTTTGACCGGCCGGAATGATTTTGCCATTCAGGAGCTTCTTGGGGCCCGGTTCATGCCATTTCTCGAAGGGGATCATCGGCTTCCAATTGATCGTAGTGGCCGGCGTCTTGTTGTATTCGCTGTTCCACTCCGTTTCCACCCAACTATAATCCTCCCAGGGCCAATAGTAGCCAGCAGGGCCGAGGCCTGTAAATATTTTGGCAAACTCCTTGATGTCATCATTATTGTAAGTAGGTATGGAGTTGCCTTCCGCATCTAATTTATGAGTGCCATCTATATTGAGTTCATACAAGCCTATCGAGAATAGTTGCATGATCTCTCTGGCATAGTTCTCATCAGGATGAATATTACGCTTGGGATCTGACCTTGGATTATTGATGTGGCTCAGATAGAAGCCCATCATCGGGTGAAGAGATATATTATATAACAGATCTTTGAAATTCCCAAAAGCCTGATTATACAATAGATCATAGTAGTCAGCTAAGCCGGGACCACTAAGCTGTAAATTTGAATTTTCGGATATAACGAAGATTTGACTGTACGCCTGGGCTACCCGTTGTCTGACATGATCTTCCGATTTGACAATATTATTCCACCAGGCCATTTTCCAGTAGAACCAATAGGGTAGAACTGCATCTCCATGGTTCACGATGAAGTCCCGGCCATAGATTCCAATGTATTGTGGCCAAAAGTGCTCCCAAATTTCCCATGTAGTATCTTTGAAACTTGTAGATGGAGATAGTTTTAACTGATCTTCTAACCAGTTGGAAATACCTTGACGAGCAACAGCTTTAATCGTCTCGTAGTTTGCCCCTAAGGAAGCATAGGTCAGGAATCGAGCGGCTTGATATTCCTGCGCATTTTGCTTTATGGGGTGGATGAATTGAGTCATAACTAATATTTTGCTGCTACAAATATGTGAGGAGGGGGGGACAATTAATTTGACTTAAGTCAAAAGAATCAAGATGGTCTGCCTCTACATTTGTCCTAAAATCATTAAGCAATGAGCACAAAGACACTCCTTTTTAGAGGACTTTTGACATTTGCTGCCCTTGCAGCTATCCCTCATATTTTTGCTGTTTATACAACTGCTGGAGCGGGAACTTCTACCCATTTTCTAACGAAAATCTTTTCCGAAGAAGTGGTAGAGTATTGGTTTAGTTTGGCGAATGACGGGAGCTTGTTTTACATTATTGTACCTTTCTTTTTGGTGGAGCTGGTACGGTACATCTTTTTGAAGCGGATGAGCTGGCATTTAGTTGGGGATTCCATTGCGAATGTATTAACCCTAGTCGCCTTTTTAGCCATAGAAGTGATATTAGGGCTATTATTTTTCTATCAACTGTACTTTTGGGTGTACCAAAACCTCAGTTTACCTGCCTTACCCCTCAACCTAATCACCATCATTAGTTGCATACTGCTAGCTGATTTCGCCTACTATTGGGATCATCGCTTGATGCATCGGATTGGGGTAGGATGGGCTACCCATACGGTGCACCACAGCTCGCCGCATTTCAACATGTCTGTGGCCTACCGATTTGGCCCGCTGGATGCCATCATACCGATTTTATTCTCCATTCCGCTAGTGATGCTGGGTTTCAACCCTTGGCTCCTACTCGTAGCGGAGCTATTCGTACAAACCTATCAAGCAATTTTGCATACCGAAATCATAGGTAAGTTGCCGAAACCAATAGAATATCTATTTAATACTCCCTCACATCATCGGGTTCATCATGGTGTGAATCGGCAATACTGGGACAAGAACTATGCAGGAATTTTAATTATCTGGGACCGGCTATTTGGAACCTTTGAAGAGGAGCAGGAGAAAGTTAGATATGGCGTTAGTGAGCCTATAGATTCTGTAAATCCATTAGTCGTATTCTTCCATGGTTTTACCCGTCTCTTTCAAAAAATGTCTCAGGCGAAAGGGCTAAAAAACAAGTTACTATACTTAGTTAAACCACCGGGTTGGCAGGCGAAAGAGGGGCAATGATTACTAAGGAAAATCAGGAAAGGCCTGACAAAGTCTTGTCAAGCCCTTCCTCTAAACAGTCGGGATTCGTATGCTGGACTTTCTTTATGCTACGGATAATTTAGACTGAGTTACTACGGTATTCCAGCCATGGTGGTCTTCTACTGTTCCGGTTTGTATGCCGATCAGGTTTTTCTTTAGCTGGTACATTAGCGCACCTTCCTCATGATGACAGGCAAATAGATCGCCATCAATGGAAATTTCCTTGAAAGGGGCTATCCCAGCCGCCGTTCCGATGCCAAAGGCTTCAACTTGCTTACCCGCTTCGAAGGCTTCCCGAAGCGCAGCCACCGAAAATGGCTTTTCTACCACAGGAATCTTTAGGTCTTTAGCGATTTGGATAACTGACTTTCTAGTAATCCCATCCAAAATGGTATCTGATGGTGCCGGTGTGATGAATTGCCCATCAATGATGAAACCGAAATTCATAGTACCGGATTCCTCAAACCACTCATGATCATTCGAATCTGTCCAAAGAATCTGATCAAAGCCCTCTTCTTTTGCTTTTCGGAATGGTAGTAGTGAACCTCCATAATTACCACCACATTTGGCATACCCTACTCCACCAGGTGCAGCCCTCGTGTAATGCCTTTCCACTTTAACTTTCAGCGGGTTTGAATAATAGCTGCCGGATGGACTGGCCACTACTAGAAAGAGATATTCATCAGCTGCTTCGACACCTAGTTTTGCTTGCGACGCAATTACAAAAGGGCGCAGATACAGTGTTCCATAACCGAAAGAGGGAACCACATTCCGAAGGTCTGCGACTAATTCCAGGATACCTTCATCCCAATTGGATCGAGGAATAGGCGGCATAGCCATTCGCTCCAAGGAGACATTGATACGGTCGAAATTGTCTGCATGTCTAAATACAGAAACCTCTTGTCTTGGATTTTTGAAGGCCTTCAAACCTTCAAATACGGTCTGGCCATAATGGAAACACATTGCAAAGGGACTAAGCGTGATATCAGAGAAGGTCTGGATGGAGCCCTTCTGCCATTTGCCGTTTTCGAATTTCGCTAAATACATCAAAGGAGCGGGGGTACTCCCAAAACTAGGTTTTTGATTTGCCATGATCGCTGTTTTAAGGTGTTTAACAAGCTCTACTCCTGGAGCACCGAGGGCTAAACTTGAAGATCATGGCAAATATCTGTACTTTTGAAATTGTATAACAGATACACTTTTGTTGTTTAAAGTTATAACAGATGGCCCGATTCAAACATGAGCGATTGGCGGAACAATTTATCGGCTTGATCGATCGAGGGGAGCTAAAGGCGGGACAGAAGCTCCCTAGCCTGAGGATGATGAGCAAGCAGCAAGGGGTCAGTTTGATGACGGCCTATCACGCCATTAACAGCCTGCAAGGCCTTGGATACGTCGAATCCCGCCCAAAATCTGGCTATTATGTGCGTAAACCAAAGCAGAAGATCTCCTTTCGACGGCAGCAGAAACTGAGTGAGAAGAAGAACCCTAAAAGTATCGACGAACTAGTACAGCTAGTGTATGGTACCAATCGTTCCAATGAATATATTTCTTTTGCCCTGAATACGCCGGATGTAGAGTTGTTACCTGCTACAAAATTGAAACAATCCATTCTTCATGTAAACCGTAATCGATCACATGCGGCCTTGCAATACGGCCCGATCCAGGGCATCCGGGAATTAAGAGAACAGATTGCCGTCCTGATGGCCAATAGTGGGATTGAGGTAGATAGTGACGAGTTATTGATTACGGTGGGTTGTCAAGAAGCGATTAATTTGGCTATTACTGCTTGCACCCGCCCAGGAGATAAGATATTGATTGAATCTCCCACTTACTTTGGCGTTTTTCAGGCTATTTCTTCCAAGGGGCGCATTCCGGTTGAGGTGGAGACTGACTTTGAACACGGGGTAGTTTTGAAGAGTTTGTTCGAGGCAGTAGAAAAGCATCAGCCAGCTGCCTGTCTACTGGTTACTAATTTTTCTAATCCTTTGGGGGCTAGTATACCCGATGAAGACAAGGAGCGATTGGTACATTTCTTACAGGAAAAACAGGTGACCTTAATCGAAAACGATATTTATGGAGAGCTATACTTTGGTGCCAAGCGCCCGCGAAGCTGCAAATCTTTCGATCAGGATGAAAATGTGATTTATTGTTCTTCCTTTTCCAAATCTTTAGCGCCGGGGTATCGAATCGGGTGGATTGAGTCGGGGCGATATTTTGACCAGATTTTCCAAGCCAAGATCCATCAGAGTGTGGCCACTTCTACCCTGAATCAGGAAATTCTAGCCCACTTCCTTAAGAATGGACGCTATGATTTGCATCTGAAGCGCTTGCGAAAACAACTGCATACCCAGAGTCTTAGGTATCAAGAACAGATTTTAAAGCACTTTCCCAAAGGGGCGGTTTTATCTCGACCAAAGGGGGGCTTTGTGCTTTGGGTTCAATTGCCTGACGAGATTGATACAGTTGAATTACTGCATCTTGCTATGCAACAGAAATTAAATTTTGCTCCTGGGCAGTTGTTCTCCTTAGAAAAGGATTTGCACAATCACCTGCGCATCAGTATTGGAAAACCTTATGATGAGAAAGTGGAGAAGGGATTACAACTATTGGGGAAATTGCTTCATGCTTCCTTACCGTCCAAAGACAAGACATAGTTAGACCTATCCACCCTTAATTTGTTTGCTTAGTCTGGATTCGATATCTTTAGTTACCGACGACTTTTTTACACTACTTATCGAAATCACCAGACATGAAAAGAAGAACATTCCTTCAAAAGGCGGGGATAGGTTCCCTTGTTTTGCCTTCGACCCTTTCCACACTTGCTTCTTGCCAATCCTCTAGTACTCCCAAGGTCCTAATCCTGGGAGGAACCTATTTTGTTGGACCAGCCGTAGTACAGGCTATGCAAGAGATTGGCGCGGATATTACCCTTTTCAACAGAGGAGAGACAAATCCTGATCTTTTTCCTGATTTGCGACATATCGCTGGAGATCGATTGGAAGGAGCAGCTGCTTATACTGCTGTGCAAAACCAAGATTGGGATGTAGTTGTAGATGTTTGGCCAGAGGATTCGGCCTTAGTGGACCAGGCCACCCAAAGTCTACAGGAATCGACTAAACATTATGTTTTCATTTCAAGTATAGCGGTGTATCGCAACTTCCAGGAGGTAGGCCTGCATGAAGAATCGGAGCAAGTGACTCTGCCGAGTTCAAGAGATGAGTGGTATTATTCTGAGCATAAGGCCTTCGCTGAACAGTTAGTGCGGGAACGGTTTCCAGGCCGGCATACTATTCTCCGACCCGGTCCGATAAAAGGATGGCGAGACCCGGAAGTTGACTTGCTGTATTGGTTGGTGAAGTTGCGGGAACAAACGGAGCTATTAGGACCTGGAACAGGTAGTGATCCCTTGCAATTTATTGATGTGAAGGATGTAGGACGTTTTGTGGCACAAGCCATTGAGCGGAAGTGGGTAGGTACCTACAATACCACTGGACCTAGGATAGAGCCCATATTGTGGCAAGAATTTCTGCAAATAGCGAAACAACATCTAGGTGTTGAAACCAAGACCTACTGGCCTTCGGAGGAGTTTTTGCAAGAACAGCAAGTGCACTCTTTTTCTGATCTTCCCCTTTGGGCACCCTTATCGGAGGATAGAGGCTTTATGCAGATCAGCAATGACAAGCTACATTCTCTAGGTTTTGAGTTGAGCCCATTAGAGGATACCATACAGGATTGCCTTAGTTGGTTCGCACAAACTCACCCCAATGGCGTTGAATTTGGTGTTTCGAACCGGGCGGGCTTGGCTTTTGAAAGAGAGCGGGAACTGCTTGAGTTGTGGAAAGTAACTTGACCATGCCTTTAATCTAATTTACTATTAACATAAACCAGGCAATTTATGAGAATTGCTATCCGTTGTAAGAGGAGTTGGTAGCGATAGAATGACTACCAAACAGCTTGCCCCTTCCACTAGTATATTTTGGGACACGAAAAGGTTACAATCGTCCTTCACGCCTTTTTATTTTCTGGTGCTAAGATGACTGAGAACTGTGTTGAATCTGGTGATCACCGATTACACCGCTAGTGTATTGGTCTTTTCCCTATTCAGCGAAATCTATTTCCTTATCCCAAATATGCAGATACCATGCAAATCAAGAGCCTATTATTTATCGCCCTCTTCCCGGTGCTTTATCTCCCACATCTATCCGCGCAAACCCTTACCCGACTCGTATTGGTCAATGCACAAACGAATGAAGATATTACGGATCTCAAAGATGGTCTGAATATCAATCTAACGGAAACGGGAACTTCCCTGAATGTCCGTGCGGAGGTCAGTGAATCTGTAGGTAGTATTCAGTTTCGCCTAGATGCAGACCTCAATTTTAGAACTGAAAACGTAGAACCCTATGCCTTAGCAGGAGATAGCAACGGAGACTATAAGTCTTGGACACCTACTTTGGGCTCCCATGCCATCACAGCAACCGCTTTCTCCGGCACTGGAGCAAGCGGTGACCAATTGGATGAAATGACCTTCGTGTTTACCGTGTCAGAGGAAGAAGTAGATATCGATCAGCCCGATGAACCTGGTACCGGAGATATGATTATGGAGGGGGAATTGAAGAAATGGCACAAGCTGACCTTTTCCTTTGATGGGCCAACCTTGGAAGAGAAGAGTGTAGGGCCTAATCCTTTTCTGGATTATCGATTGAATGTATTATTTAAAAGGGGGGACCGTACCTTTCTTGTTCCTGGCTACTTTGCCGCAGATGGAAATGCTGCTGAAACCAGCGCTGACGCAGGTAACGTATGGCGGGTTCATTTTACACCAGATGATATTGGAGAATGGGTGTACGAAGTCTCTTTCTGTTTGGGTAACAATCTTGCTATAAATGAAAATCCGAATGCTGGAACACCCGTTGCTCCACTAGACGGAGTCAGTGGGACCTTCACCATCACTCCTACAGACAAGCAACTGCCAGACAACCGAGCACGTGGGCAGCTTCGGTATGTGAATGAGCGTTATCTGCAGTTTGCAGAGACGGGGGAATTCTTTCTCAAAGGTGGTGCCGATGCACCTGAAAACTTCTTGGCGTACGAAGATTTTGATGATACCCCCAATAATGGTAACCTACGAAAATCTTGGGCACCCCATAAAAACGACTGGCACACCGGAGATCCCACCTGGCAAAATGGAAAAGGAACGGAAATCATTGGAGCGATCAACTATCTCGCCTCCAAAGGGGTGAATGTCTTTTCTTTTCTTACCATGAATATCAACGGCGACGATAAAAATGTTTATCCCTACGTTAGCGATGATAATTTCCGCCACTTTGATTGTTCCAAGTTGGATCAATGGGAAATAGTCTTAGAGCACGCCGATCGCAAAGGTATGTACCTGCATTTCAAGACACAGGAGACGGAAAATGATCAGTTGCTGGACAATGGCAATGTAGGAACCCTCAGGTCCTTGTACTATCGCGAATTGCTGGCCCGCTTTGGTCATCATCTCTCCTTGAATTGGAATATGGGAGAGGAAAACTCTCAATCTGATGATCAGCAAGCGGATATGGCTGCTTGGTTTCAACGCAATGACCCTTACGGTCACCATCGTGTAGTACACACCTACTACAATGGAATACCTGAGGCGTATTCTGAACTGACAGGAAATCAATCGGATTATACCGGGATATCTCTCCAAGCTACTTGGAATCGGGTACATGAACTGACAACTGAGTGGCTCAACGTCACTGAGAATTCCGATAAGCCATGGGTCATTGCGAATGATGAGCAAGGCAATGCTGGGGTGGGCGTCCCTCCTGATCCCGACTATCCTAATTATAATGGAAGCAATCCCGATTTACATGATATCAGGAAGGAGGTATTGTGGGGGCATTTGATTGCCGGAGGAGCAGGGCTAGAGTATTATTTTGGCTACAATTACCCAGATAGTGATTTGACCCTAGAGAATTTTAGAAGCAGGGATCAAAGCTGGGATTATATGCGCTATGCCTTGGCATTCTTTCGGGCACTTCCTTTTGTAGAGATGAAGGCAGACGATGACCTGGTTACAGAAGGATGGTGTTTTGCAAAAACGGGGGAACATTACGCCATTTACCTCAAGAATGGAGGTAATACCAATTTGACTTTAGCAGATGAAAAAAGCTATCAGGTGCGTTGGTACAACCCAAGAACCGGTGAGTTCAAGGAAGGAGATGTGACGCTCGTAAATGGGGCTGGTCAGGTAAGTCTTGGCAACCCACCAGAAGACGAGGAGGAGGATTGGGCCATTCTAGTGCAAGCTAGCACAACCACCTCGGTAGAAGATTTTCCGCAGAGTGATTATTTCACGATTTCTCCCAATCCTACCCATACTAATTTCCAGATCGAACTGGCTGAAGAAGGACAAGCGATGTTTCGGATGTTATCTCTAGATGGCAAATTGCTTCAAGAGCAATTCATAGGAGAGAGACGGACAACCGTCGACCTTCAAGGCTTGCCAACAGGTACCTACTTGGTAGAAGTGCGGCAGGAGGGTCGGGTAGATCGGCAGTTCTTGCTGGTACAATAGTTATTGATCTATACCTAGCTTAGTTTATTCTCATAGTAATTAAAGTTTGAAGACATCTTGGCTACGGGAGTCTATGCTCCTTGCCAAGGTGTTTTTCTTTTAGCCTGCTCCAATTTATTTCCTAAATTTAGGGTAATGAGATTAATCTATTAATAAGCCCTTACCTATGAAGAAGGATATCACTAAAGAATATACTAATGGAGAGATAACCATTGTATGGAAACCAGGTATCTGTGCGCACGCCGCTATTTGTACTGGTTTAGGAAATGTTTTCGATCCTAAAAAGCGCCCTTGGATCAATGCAGAGGGTGCTACGACAGCCGAAATCGCAGCACAAATAGATAAATGTCCCAGCGGTGCCTTGAGTTACTACTACAATGATGCAGAGAATAAGCCGGTTGAGGTACAAGGAGATACTAAAGTCGAAGTCAGTCCCAATGGTCCCTTGTTGATTTATGGCAATATTACCATAAAGCACAAAAACGGAACGGAAGAGGAAAAGCACAAAGTAACGGCCTTGTGCCGTTGTGGAGTTTCTTCTAATAAACCCTTCTGCGATGGAAGCCATATCACAGCTGGCTTTCGGGATGAGTAGGGAACAAATCAAAGTCGGTTTTGGTTATTGATTTGAAAATTTAAACCCCAATAACCAAAGCCCCACTCCCATGAAGTTTATTCGAGAAGGAAAACAATATGAAATTTTACTGGAAGATTACTACCTAACCCGATTCGAATTCGCCGGAGATATCACCATCCATTTTCAAGCAGCGGAACCACAGGACTGGACGATTAAACTCACCTTGAGTAGCCACTTTCGTCTAACACGGGGGAGAAAGACTCAAACGTACCAGGTAGACGACCTCCAAGGTTTTCAACAACTAACCAACCTCTGGCAAAACCAGGTACAATCTTTAAAAGCTGGGCGAAATGGGACACTTCAGTTGAAAACACGTGGTGGTGCGCTCTTAGAAATTGAGGACGGCCCATTTGAGAATTGGGACTTCTGGGCGTATAAAGAACGGTGTAAACGAGAGTCAAAAACTCACCTCATTGGAGGGATGGGTAGACTCGTGATTATTTAGTAGTTACCTTTTTGACACACCTTTATCAATAGATATGTATCGAGTCATCAGCATTTCCATTTTTACTTCCTTGTTACTATTTCTTGCTTGTGCATCAAGTGCTCCGCCAAAGGAAGACGGTACTGTATTGCAAGCTGTCCCTTTTGATCCAGCTGCTATCGACCAATTGATTGTCGACTTCTTAAGCGATTCCACCTTGACCTATGAAGGAGCATATCCCAATTTGGATGCTGCCCTACTGGAGTATCAGCGTATTGAAAACGCAGCTGGGCTACAAAAGATTTACAAGTATTACAAGAGTATGAATGGGAGCCGTGAGCAAGTATTCCTCTGGGACAAGAACAAAGAAAGCCTGCTGTTCATAGAAGAAAAGCGAGTACGGAAGGCCTGCCCTGACTTGGATCGAAATTGCATGACTTGGCGGCGCTGTTATTTCTCTGAAGGCCAATTGGAGATGGTGAAAGTTTTTCAGGATACCATTTCTGATGGAACGTACCCTAGCTTTAATCATGGAGAACCGCTCCCTATTGATGATGTATCACCCTATAATACCACCCTGCTGGAATCTTTCCAGAAGATCAGGGCAGAGGTAGACACGGTGAATTGGAACAAGGGAATTCGCTTACAAGGAGAATTCCTGTATTTCGCGGATGCTTCCGGTTTTTCTGACTGTCAAGACGGGAATAACTATGATGTAGCCTCCTCTTTCTTAGAGTCGGCCTTCGCCGAGCTTAGTACCAGCGGAGATATGACTCCAGCACTCACTGAGGTGATTGGCTATTACACCCCCCTGCCTAATATGGAGAATATCTTGCGACCACATCTCGTAGCCTTGGAGCTCATCGAGATGCGGCCGGGAGATAAATGTCCTTAACTACTGTATATATTTAAATCGAGATACTCATTCCTGAATTTTCCTTGCGGATCGAATGCTTGTACCATTTGTAGGAAATCCTGCATTTTGGGGTACCGCTCGTGTAAAGAGGTCTTAGGTACAGTAAAAAGTTTGCCCCAATGCGGCCTAACACCGAAGGGTGCTAGCTCTGCCTCAATCATAGGAATAAGTTCCTTGACTGCAGGCCACTCAGGTTTCCAAGTAAAGTGAATGGCCAAACTCTTTTGCTGATAGGCTGGACTCATCCAGTAGTCATCTGCTGCAATGGTGCGAATTTCGGATATCAACAGGTGTGGGAATATCTTTTCCGATTGCTTTTCTAGCGCCATCATAGCCTCTAAGCCATTTTCAAAGGGTACGAAGAATTCTGATTGTAATTCATCACCACTACTTGGGGTAAAGCCCATTTTAAAGTGGGGCAATCGCTCATGCCAAGGACCTGGTTTCCCCATTTGTTCCGTGCAATGTACCGCAGATAGTCTTGTGATGGGATGTAGATCACGGGTAGCCGCTTTCGCTCCATAAAAATCTGTGCCGAGGTCCGCTACTTCACGATCAGTCCTCCGTTTCACCCATACCTGACTCACCAACTTTTTAGTCCAATCCGTGAAGAGACTAACGCTATAGCCTGCGGACATGATGTCTTCAAAATTCTCTTGTAAGGATTCGAGCGGTAAATCCTGAAAAACATCTTGCCGCACATCAAATGTCTTTTCAATATCTAAAGTCAATTGCGTAACAATCCCCAAGGCCCCTAGACCGACGACCGCACCACTGAATCCCTCATCACCTCTCTGCAGCTTGATAAGCTCCCCTTTCCCGTTCACCATTTCAAGTGCTCGAACCGCACTTGGCAGGTTCCCATTGCTGACGCCTGAGCCATGTGTGCCAGTCGCACAGGCCCCCGCCACTGAAATGTGTGGCAAAGAAGCTAAGTTATGAAGAGCAAAACCTCTTTCCTGTAGAATCGGAGCGATCTCCCCATACTTGGCTCCTGCCTGTACGGTAATGGTTTTGTTTTCTTCATCAATGCCAATTACTTGCTTGAGGTCTTGGGTGGAGATTTGATGCTTAGGGCTATCGGCAATGTCATTAAAGCAATGACAAGTGCCCAAGGCCTTTTGCTGATCCAATTGCTTCACCAGTTCTTGCACTTCAGCGGCACTTTTTGGCCGGTGCAGCTGCTCAGCTTTGTAGGTGTAGTTCTTGGCCCAGTTAGTACGGGCGACTACATCACTTGTTGGCGTTTCCATTTGTTGAGACTCATTTTTGCAGCCAGATAGTGGGCTAATGATACCCCCTAGCGCGAGGGCAGAGGATAATTCGAGGAAGGTTTTACGTTTCATGGTTTGTTGTGTTTTGTTTGTGCCAATAGCTTCCCTCTAAAATAAGTCTTTAAAATTCAACAAAAAAAAGCCATCACCCGCGAATTGGTGATGACTCCTAATCAATATGGAGGTTTAATTATTAAACCACTTCTCTTCTGGTATGAATTATTTTGAATCTACTAGTACTCGTCCAGGTTGCCCTTTTTCGTGTGCTCTGAATACCAGCAACTTTACACTCTCCTCCTGAGTGGCGAAGGTGTGATGATGCTTGAACGGAACAACACCTGCCTCTCCCGCTTTTACCACTCTATCCTCTTCTCCTTTGATCTTGATAACACCTGAACCTTCCAAAATATAGGCGAATTCTTCGCCTGGATGGAAATGCATAGGGAGAGTGGTGTTTTTTGGGATTTCAACATAACTCATGATTACCTCCACATCTTCGGCTAGAGCTAAGGTTTGTTTCATTAAGTCTTGCATTTTCAAGCTTGTGATCTCTGCTTTTGCGGTTTCCGTGTTTCCGGATGCGGCCTTTGGAGCTTGACCTTGGCAGGAAGCTGACAAGCAAATAGCAAGCATCAGGAAGATTGAATTCTTTAGATTTTTCATGTTAGTAATAGTTTTGTGAATGTGTTGGTGAATGTGTTTGAAAGCCGGAGACACGGTTGACTTCGAGGATTCGAAGCGCTTACTGAGGTGTAAATTTTCTTACGACACAAAGATGCGGGGCAGCACAATTTGTGTGTTTCACTATATGCCCAGATGCTTGCACTATTTTGTCAGGAGAGAGGAAATCCTTGCACTATATTCGCATGGATAATTGTAGTTGTTTGATTATCAAATCTTTGAGAGAAGTGTTTAGATAGGGGTGATTTGACTTACATCTGCAAGCTCAGCGGCGATTATTTTCGATTCTCCACTGGCGAAGAGCCAAATTCCTCCGCAAAACTCCTGGAAAAGTAGGAAGGACTAGAGAATCCCACTTCGTATGCGATTTCAGAAACATTCAACTCTGTCGTCTGGAGCAATTCTTTCGCTTTGTATAGGCGTAGCTTTCTCACGAAGAGAGCCGGAGTGGTACCCGTGATGGCTTTGACCTTTCGATACAGTTGCGATGAACTCAAGCCTAGTGCTTGACAGAGTTGATTGGGATTGAAATCGGCATTTCCAATCTCCTTGTCTACGACGAACTTGATTTGTTGCAGGAACTTATCTTCTAGATCAAATGGGGTCTCTGGATTAGGTGCTTTCTTTTCCGGTACCACTTCAGGATACATCGCTTTTTCAGCCCAGCTAGCATAGTGCTCCTGTAATCGTAGACTGAGAGCGGCTAGTTTTTCTAATCGGATCAGTAACTCCTCCTTATCAAAAGGCTTTGCCAAGTAAGCATCGGCTCCCTTTCTTAGCCCAGTGAGCCGAGAGCTTTGATCAGACTTAGCCGTAAGTAAGATGATTGGGATATGACTGGTGCGTTGATCATGCTTTAGCGTATCACAAACCTCAAAACCATCTTTCTCTGGCATCATGACGTCTGAAATGATGAGATCCGGTATAGATTCCAGCGCTTTTTCAATCCCAATCTGTCCGTTGTAGGCAACCTCTAATTGATACCTATCCTTGAGACAGGATTTGAGATAGGTAACCACATCGGGATTATCTTCAATGATTAAGAGTTTTTGTATTTCTTCAGTGGTTGCTGTGACTAGGGCATCAACGGCTGTTGTTCCCTGAGGAGTGGAATCGACTTGCTTTACGAGAGACTGCATTGGGGCGATATTCTGGATGGGTAAGAAAAGGGTAAACGTACTTCCAGTTCCCACTGTACTTTCCACTTCGATCCGCCCTTCCAATAACTTGACCAATTCCTGGGTGTGCGCCAGCCCTATACCCGTTCCTTCTCCAGATCTCGTATTGGAACCATCCACTTGATAAAAGCGATCAAATATATTGGGGAGGTCAGCTTCTGGGATTCCGATGCCACTATCTTGGATTTCTAATACCAATTCTTGCGCTCGGCGACTTGTTCGTATTACTATATTGCCACCAGATTTGGTGTATTTAAGGGCGTTGGATACTAAGTTGGTATAGATTTGGGTGAGTTGGTCTGGGTCTATATCCATATCGAGCCGCCGTATATCTGAGAAGAATTGGAGCGAGATATTCTGGCTGTTGGCTAATGTTTGAAAGCTTCCCGTTAGGTAGCGCAGAAAGTTTACTACATCTGACTGAATGAAATGCAACTGTAAAGATTGATCTTCCAGTTTGGATAGGTCAAGCAGCTGATTAATTAAGCGAAGTAAATTTTGGCCATTCCTTTTAATCAGCTGAAAGCCTGTCTTGAGTTGATCTTCTCTAGTGGACTCGCCAAGGGAGCTGAGGGTGTCTTCTTCCAACTGTTCCGTCATTCCTAAAATAACGGTGAGTGGTGTCCGAAACTCATGTGTCAAGTTGGTGTACAATCTGCTCTTAAAGCCATCCAATTCCTTTAATCGTAGCGCCTCCTCTTGTTCTAAGAGTAATTGGTTTTGCAATAACCATCTTCTGCGCAGGAAATAGACAATACCGCCCACAAAAGCAAGGAATAAGAGGACATATAGGCCATAAGCCCACCATGTCTCCCACCAAGGCGGAAAGACCTTCACTTTTACCGATAATTCGTTGGGGTGCCAAAACCCATGACTATCCCTAGCTTTTACCCTAAAAACATAATCTCCAGGAGGGAGACTGCTGAATCGAGTGAAGTTGAAGGAGGAAGGTTTTGACCACTGGTCTTCATAGCCCTCCATTAGGAAGCTATAGGATACCTCCGCGGAATTCTCGAAATCCGTTAAAGCGTATTCAAAGGTGAATGACCGATCCCAATGATACAATTCGATCTGAGGCGTTTTACCAAAGAAGGCTGTATTGAGCAGCGTGTCATTTCGCTCATCGGTTTTTTCAAAGGATGATAGGACCACCTGAGCAGCCTTATTCTTAATGCGATAGTTCTGAATGACTTCTGAAGGATAGAAGGCATTGAGGCCTTGTAGCCCTCCAAAGAACATACGACCATCCTGGGCCTTGAAATAGCTTACTCTATTGAATTCATTGTGCGCCAATCCATCGCTGGTGAAGAAATTTATGAAAGACTCATCCCGTTTATCAAATCGTGACAGGCCTTTATTGGTGCCCAGCCAAAGACAGGAATCGCCTTCTGGCAGTAGACTGGCAATGTAGTCGTTGGGTAGGCCGTCTAGTGAGGTATAGTGTTCTAGGATCTCTTGTGATTTGGGATCAAATTTTATGAGTCCAACATCCGTACCTAGCCACAGTAATTTGTCCTCTTCTTCTTCTATGGCTAGGACCTGGGAAATCGGAACTTCCAGACTTCTTGTTTTAATGCTTTCGGTGGTTTGGCTAGCAGGGTCGTAGGAAGCTAATTCACCGGGGGCTCCCCTCCATAGGAGGTCACTGTGTTGCCCAAAGTACAAGACGGAAGGATTTGGGTTGATAAAATTAGCAGTAGTTATCCACTCCCAGGATTCAGTAGAGGTATCTAAGCGTTTTAATACATCTCCTGTTCCCATCCAAAGTTGCTGCCCCTTGTCTCGTGCATAGACACTTTCGTCAGTATTCTGACCTGGCACCACTTTGACTTGACCCGTTGAAGGATTTAAGGAGCTTCTAGAACTCATGATAAATGCCCCTTCCATAGTCTGCCCAAAAGGAATGAATCCTGGATATATTTCTACAACTTCCTCCGTATTTGGATTTATTTTGGCTATGCCAGAGTAGAATGCGGCATAGATCATCCCATTTTCATCTTCCGTAACACCTCTAAAACTGCAGAAGCCAATACAGGCCGGGTCTCTATCGGTCATGTAGGTATCGAATAGATTAGCCTGCGGGGTCACTTTCAAAAGGCCCAGCTGGGTTCTAATCCAAAGGATGCCTGTCCTATCTTGAAATATTTCCTTTAGCGGACTGCGGTATGCGAATACTTCGCTCAGTTGATCTTCATGATCATAGAATGCTCCGGTTTTAGCTACATATTGATACAGACCTCGACTTGGTCCAGAAATCCAGATATCCCCGTTCTCCATGGGGTGAAAGTCATTTATCCAATTTGCGTTGAGAAAGCTATTGATGGGGTGACCGCTCAATTTATCTCCTCCTTCTTCCAATAAGAAAAGGCCATGATTGGTATGGAAGATTACATCCGTACCCTTTCGTTTGTAATTATACAGTGCCATGGAGCCTGCCGGTAGCTCAGCAAGGGATATCTCCCTAACTAATCTTCCGGCCTGGTCGTATTGATTGAGCTGCTGGTCATGGAATAAGAAAAAATCAGGCGCGGAAGGACCATCGTTAAAAGGCTCCTTTGGCGTAAAACCATCACTCCCCTTACTCAGCGTCTCCAGTTGCCCATCTCGGAAACGAAAGAAATTCGGACCCGTTTCTGCGGATGATTTACGGACTTCGATGAAAATATTGTTTGGTCCAAAATTGAGTAGCTGTTGCTCGGTGACATATTCATCGCTTGCCTCGCGCAAGGGAAAGGAACGCCAGTTTTTCTGGTAAGGATCCAGCAACATAGCATGGTTTTCAGCCAGGATAAAAAGGAGAGAATCCTGGTAAGTGGTCATAGCACTAATGAGTTCATCGGCTCCAGGTAGATCGCTCGGTGGTGAAGGATACATTCTGAAGTTTATACCATCGTATCGGTAGATCCTGGAGGCATTGAGTAACCATAGGAAGCCTCGATCGTCTTGCACCAGATGATGAGATTCATTGCTGGCCAAGCCACTCGCTGTGGTAAATAGTTCGAACTTGACCTTTTGTGCTGAGGCAGAAAAAGACAGGATAAATAGTAGCAGTAAAAGTAGCGAAGGTCTATTCATTAGGACTATGCACGCGGTGGAACGTAAAAGACTAAGATAGGAATTCTAAGGATTATCGATTTGTAATCGTTAAACTGCTGGGCAGGAGAAAACAAGAACGGCCTGCAAATACATTTACAGGCCGCTTTCTTTTGTAGCGTGGGGGAGACTTGAATCTATCTGGCTAGCGCCAGCTAGACAGGCTCCCGATCTATGTAGCGCGGGGGAGACTTGAACTCCCGACCTCAGGATTATGAATCCTGCGCTCTAACCAGCTGAGCTACCGCGCCATCACGGCTTTTGAAGTTAATACACTGAACCACGTCTGATTCTTGTCGTTGCATTTTCTTCAAAAGCGGTGCAAATATAGTGGATTTATTACTAAAGCAACAAGCTTATTCAAAAAAAGATTCCCGCTGATTCCAATCTTCTTCCTGTGCTTTATTGAAGAGTAGATTTAGGCCCACTCGGAAATTGGCACTATGGCTGTCTTTGGGTTGAATGACCGTAAAAATATTATCGGTTGCGGCTACTACTTGTACCGGGCCTACTTTAGCAATGGCTTGTAAGCCAAAATTATCAAAGCGCTGTTGGCGATAGGCGTAAGTCGCTCCCACTGTCAAGAAGGGATGCAATGCCCATTGGCCATTGAGCGCCAAGGCACCGTAGGTTTCATCTCGGTAGCTTTCCGTGTAGAAAAGTGCACCTAGCCGGATCTTTTGGGTGAGATCATAGCCCAAGGTGAGGTAGGTACGAAGCGGAAGTTCTGTGCTGTAGCCTTGTTGTGTTTCTATTGGATTGTAAATCTCTCTCAGTGTATCAATGGCGTTGCCGAGGTCTGTTTGGCTATCCAAAATGCTTTCCGCCACGTTCAAGCCTTGGTATTCGAATTGACCTTGCAGACTGTAATTGCGCACATCCTCCTGCCAGTCGATCTGGCCGCCGATATCCAACGCACTGATTCCGATATCCAGTTTTCCAAGATCTAGATGTACACCTAGGTCAAACGCCCAACCGGTATTGCTGGAAAACAGTTGCTCCGTCTCTACTTGTCCAAAACTGAAGTCAAGATCAAGCTGGTCAAAGCCATCATATTGTAGGGCTCCGGATGAATTCACCAGGAAATCAGCATCTAATTCCAGTTGATATACGTCATCACTTGTCGATAGTCTTAAGTCGTTGCGGGAGGTGGATACATCTGCCACCCCACTTAAGTACTTCGCCTTGGCACCAATGCTCAGCTTGGAGCCCACTTGGTAAGCTAATCCTAGTCCATACTCGTGATAGGCGTTCAATTGCAGATCAGGGCCGAAAGCCACATTTTGATCAATGAACTGCGCATTGCCTTGCCAGATCAGCTGCGGTAAGGTCTTGGGATAATTAGCGTAGGCATTATAACGTAAGGTGTGCCCGATACTAATCAGGAAGTTTCCCCTTTTAAAACCCAAGCTAATGGTCTCCAGGTCGAGATTTTCTCGGAGGAGATTGTCTCGATCCAGTGAGGCTATGCCCTGATCTACATCTACAATGTTTTGGCCATCTCTTTCGACGATTAGATCATTATAGGTGATGTTCTCAACGAACAGATTATTGTAAATGCCAGGTAAGCCGATGACAAATTTGTGCTCCGGCATGAAAGCTGGATTGGTTCGGTTGGCTTGCCAAAGGTTTTGGTAGAAAGGAGTGCTAAGGTCCTGCTGGGCCGCTAAGGGCAATACGCCGAAGCCGATCAGGATGAATGCAAATTTATATCTTAACATGATTGGTTTTTTGTGTAACGATCAAATGGGGTGAACTACGATAGAAGCCCTCCTAACCCATACCGTGGACTTAGGAAGAGCTATACGCAGGTAGATGCTTATCGTTCTACCTTTAACTTTGCGCCAATTCGTAGGTCTACCGACTGATTGCCCAATACGCGAACAGGAATTTCCCCGTCGTTCGTTGTAGAAAAGGAAGCCACAATGAGCAACTGCTTGGCGGCTTTGATCGGTTTGAAGCGTTCATCTGCAAAATCTGCAAAGGCGGTATGTGTGGTTGTTTCAGTGACGAAGCCTTGCGTGTCAACAGGAGCGGCTTTGGCTACTCGCTCTGGCTGGTTGAAAAGGGAGTCCAAGATGATGCCGCGTTCTCCGCGGAAATACCCCTGTACATCGACTGCGAGTGGGATATCATTATCTGTTACCAGCTTAAATTCGGCGGCAGTCACGTCTCCATAGCCTGAAAAATCGATCGCGAAAGTATCCTGCGCTATGAAATTCCGAGCGTTCCCGAATAAAGGAAGCTCAACTTCGACATTGACGCGATAAAAACTGCTATCGGTAATAAAACCAGGTTCATCCGTGTCACTTCCAGGGCTGGTGAGTATGTCGACATCGTAGAATAAAGAGATTGGGCCTGCGCCCAACAGCTGATCTATATTGGAGTTGTTCTTGTCAAAAGTAAAGGCGGTTTCCTTGGTTTGACCAATTTCTTCCAAGGTAGGATAGTTGAAATTGATTCCTGCATCGACCAACTCACTCTCGATGGATAAGACCTCTTCTCGGACTGTGGTTACATCAAAGGTCTTCACGATGGCTTGTGTCGGAATCCCAAAGGAGTTTTCCACATAAAAATTCACCTTAGGCTCTTCAAAGTATACTTCGCCCTGTGTCCAGTTTTCAAAGAAGTCGATGTGGATGGTATCGGAACCGCCAGGATACAACTGGTTGGCAAAGAAACCCTCCGCATAGGCGAATAGCACATCTTGAAAACTGACGTAGGCACTGGGAAGTAGTAAGGACTCTCCCGTCTCTTGCCCTTGTGCGAAGTAAGTGATTTGAATATTGCCACTGGCATCCGGATTTACCTCATATTCCGTGATATCTGCTGCGGCAAAAAGGTTGGTCGTAAAGGGCTCATCTCCCTCTCCAGAATAGGGGGGAATGCTTCCCGTGAAGCTTAGGGCCTCCCCATCCTTAGTTACCTGTGGTAACGTAATGGTAACCTCGACTCGTTCTGGGTGAGGATTCCGGAAATAATAGATGAATTGTCCCTGCTTGATATCGATCCGTTGAATTTCCAAGCCACTTTCGTCATACAGCGGTAAGGCTTGATCAGGAGAAAAAAGCGGGATAATGGAGAAGGTTTCCAAGGTCTCATAAAATGGAGCAAAGACCTCGTCACTATTCTGGGAAATTACATTGCCTTTGTATAAAAAGCGAAGTGTCCCATCAGGATCTACAAATAGCGTAGAGTTTTCTTCGAAATCTTCTAGCAACTCATCGATGGAAATCTGAGTATTGATCAATGGAATGGCATATTCCGCGCCGTATTCCACCTTATCGATCTCATCAAAGGTTTCTAGTTGGGTACAAGCGCCTACAAGTAGGCTTACAGCGATTACTGCTTTGAGGAAATATTTTTGCATAGCCTTCATTTTTTGGGTGTCGGAGATAAGGCTAGCTATTTGGGAACCAAGATTTATAATGAATAATGTGTAATTAATAATTAGTAATGGATAATGTAAGATGATTGTCTTCTATGATCGTCTAACTTTCATTAAACATTAAACATTAAACATTAAACATTA
>CAJXPD010000065.1 GCA_913057785.1 uncultured Lewinella sp.
GCCATCTCTGACTATCCAAGGGATAAACATTACCTCCTAAATTACCGGCTGGTAAATCATTGCTGTGCACACTAGTAGAATGTAAAGGCTGATGAATGTCGCCTACAAAATGTACAAGAAATGCCAAATGCCGAGCTTTATCTACTGGTCGCGCCTTCGAAGATAGAAGAACCTTTTCCATCTGATTAATGGCCCAAACCACATTGATCTTTGGACTTGGGAAAACAGCTACGTTCTGTGGATTATGGGGAAGGTTAGTATAGTGCCAAGTATCATAGGTTCGAACCCCCTCAGCCTTGAGATCATCTGGCCAAGGCCCTGTTGCCGCAAAGTGATTGACGTAAGGATAATCTCTTTGTAGTACTTTGACCAAATCATCCACTTCTTTTTTCGCTTGATCGTCTAGCTGTAGGTAAGCAATCATAGCCACTACCAGATGCCCGGGATCCCACCAGGCCTTGAGGTTGAAACAGATAAGGATTGCTGCTACAGTAAGTGTGATTTTCTTTAGCATGTCGGTATTTTTAGAAGCCGAAAATTACGGATATTCTTCAGAAGAGGAAGGGGAAAAAATGGGATTTCCCCATAGAATCGATCAAAAAAGACATTTCCATGTTTCTTTTGAGTCGTTCCTCGTTACAATAGTATACTAGGTTGGAAAGGCAAGAATATCTGCTCTCATAATTAAGTCTGTACATTAGGCTGTTCAGGTCTACAAACGCGCAAACTACTCCACATATATTTAAAGCGTTCTTCGTCCTTTCCTTTTACAAAATCTGTTAAAACTAACATTCATGAAAAAGTACTGCACCTTAGTACTCCTGCTAATGCTTTATCTACGTGGTAGTACGCAAGCAATCGTCACAGGAGAGGTATTAGGCTTAAATTCGAATACCCCCTTAGCCGGGGCTCATATTCTGGTCGATGACACTAAACAAGGAACCGTAAGTGAAGAAGACGGCTCCTTCAAAATCGAGCTGTTCTACGGAGAAAAGAGTATCACCATCCTCCATCCCAACTACGAACAACAAAGGATCTTCATTCACCAAGACACTATCGTTCAAGTCACGCTACAACCATTAACTCTCGGCTTTGATACCATTGCTACCTTTGACCCGGTGGCATACGAAGAAAAGGTAGCTGTTGTAGCAGCTGGAATTCCGTACAGAAAGAGCAATCGAGCTAAAGAAGTAGAGAACCATGATCTCAACCCCTACCGTTCTGGCACCTTCCAGCAAGGAATCAATCAGCAGGAAGAACCACCCTACTTCAATACAGAAGAATATCGAGCCACAGCGGAGCAAAATCCTCAAACGCCTTGGGATGCGCCTTTCTCTACCTTTTCCATTGATGTTGATCACGCTTCCTACAGCAATGTCCGTCGGTTTCTGAATAATGATAATAAACCTCCCAAAGGCAGCATTAGGATCGAAGAGATGATTAACTACTTCGATTATGCCTATCCCAGACCTTCAGATGGTCTTCCTTTCAATACCATCACGGAAGTATCTGATTGCCCGTGGAATAAGGATCGGAAACTACTCCATATTGGCATTCAAGGAGAGGAAATCCCACTGGAACAGACACCGCCCAACAATCTCGTTTTTCTATTGGACGTTTCCGGTTCCATGAATGAGCCTAATAAGCTTCCTTTGGTTAAGCAAGCCTTTCGACTTTTGGTAGAACAATTACGCCCACAGGATCAAGTTAGCATTGTGGTCTATGCCGGCGCTGCAGGCCTTATCCTTCCTCCTACCTCTGGAGAACAGAAGGATACTATCCTAAATGCTTTGGACCGCTTGAAAGCGGGAGGATCCACTGCAGGTGGAGCGGGCATCAAACTGGCATATGAGACAGCCCACAGCAGCTTCCTAAAGGACGGAAACAACCGCGTCATCATCGCAACGGATGGAGATTTCAATATTGGCCAATCTAGTGAAAGTGCTCTCGAAGAGCAGATTAGCAAAGAAGCTGGTCAGGGAATCTTCCTTAGTGTTCTGGGGTTTGGAATGGGAAATTTAAAGGACAACAAGTTGGAAACATTGTCTAATCGCGGGGATGGGAACTACGCCTATATTGATAATCTCCCTGAAGCGAGAAAGGTATTTATTAACTCCTTGACAGGCACGCTATATACCATAGCCAAAGATGTCAAGATTCAAGTAGAATTTAATCCAGCCCTGGTAAAGTCTTATCGATTAGTCGGCTATGAAAACCGCAAACTGGACAAAATGGACTTTGATGATGATAATAAAGATGCGGGAGAATTAGGGGCAGGACATAGTGTAACCGCCTTGTATGAGTTAGAACTTCATAGCAAGCCCATTAAAAAGGCTCCGGGAGAAGCATCGATTTATCAACGCCAGGTCGTCACCAAAAAAGCAAATACCAGTAAGGAGATAGGAATGCTCTACTTGCGATTCAAGGAGCCGAAGGAAGAGAAAAGCAAGCTTTTATCCATGCCAATCCAGAGCGAAACAAAAGCACTAGAAGCATCTTCTCTAAGCTTTAGATTTGCAGCCTCTGTAGCTGGATTCGGATTGCTACTGAAAGATTCCTCGTACGCCGATTGGTCCTATAAAGAGATAGCACAACTCGCTAGTACCTCAATGGGTAAAGATCAACTTGGTTATAGACAGGAATTTTTGACCCTAGTCCGTAAGTTGGAGCAATAAACTACATCACCCCTATCCGGTATAGGGAATCAGCCGAAATCGGATAGGGGTAGGCTCACAATTATACCTCATTTGGCGGTCCATCACAGCGAATTTCTGACAATCAAGCGGAATGGGTTTTCAAAATGACCCGACTTCTTAGACAAAACTAATTCTGCCGCAGTAGTGCCCAATGCTGCAAAGTCAGTAGTAAAAACGGTAATTCCCCCTAACAAGACACTTTTTATCGGGCTATCGTGATATGAAATCAAGCCAACATCCCTTCCGATTGTCAGATCTGAATGCTTACTTCTTTGCACGACTGATACTAGATCTTCCTCCAATAGCGAAATATAGACATCTCCTTTTGCCATATTGTCTTTGGTCATGTCAGGAATCAATTTCCCTTTGTACCCAAATTCGAGGCAGAAGTTCTGAAATCCGTTCAGAACCTCCCGAGCTTGATAGGAATAAGCTGGAAAAATCAGTTTTAGAACCTGATATTTCTGTAGACGATCGGCTACACTTTTCAGCCCATCATAGATATCCTTTTCGAAGTTCTGGTAGGCAGCGTTATGTTTCCCGTGTATCCCTTCCACTTTCTTGTCTAACAGGATAAGCTTCTCTTTGGGTAGACTATTCAGCAATTGCTGCAATCGAAATTGATCGCCATAGGTTTTCCGGTCGAAATGAGTAGTAATTACATAATGAGTGTAATTGGGTGTTAGCTGTTGCAAGCATTTTTCAAAACACCTAAAATCGTTGTTGTAAACGTGCAGGTCTATCCTTGCTTGTGAGCCTAAAGCTTGCGAGAAATGCTCATAAACCACTCGTTTGGAATCACTTAGTTGATTGACCAAAAAAAACACATGAATGCGGTCGGAGTGGTGCACGGGCTTGATGAAATACCCCTTACCTGGCACAGCATTGATCAATTCTCTTTCCTTTAAATGTCGGTAGGCTTTTTCAGCCGTATCTTTAGAAATATCTAACTGATTGCATAACATATTGAGGGAAGGAAGCTGTTCTCCCTTCACGATGGAGCGGGTCTGGATTCCCTTAAGCAGGAAGTCCGTGACCTGTATATACTTGGGTGTGCCAGAATTTTTATTGATCTTTGGAAAAGAAATCATACCAAATATTTTATTTATTCCTTATAGACCCAAATTATCAGTGGATATAACCTTTTTAGAGGAAGAATTTTGAAAAAAAGGGGGAAAGCGCAGGACAGTACAGGAAAGTATGGATAGGAGCGCTACCTATTTTTCATAAGAACAGAGGAATTACCTGCTGTTCTTTCCTTGCAATTAACCAAAACATGGCCTTAGCCTTCCATTCTGACAGAGCCTTATGGGTTGCCTTTAAGAAAGGCAGTCGTGAAGCCTTGGATAACCTCTTTCGGAGTTACTACTCCCCACTTTATCATTACGGCTTGAAAATCTATGGTGATCCAACGCTAATCGAGGACAGCCTGCAGAGTTTTTTCTTGCACTTATATGATAACCGAGAACAATTAGCCAATCTAGAAAACATAAAGCCTTATTTATTCAAAGCTTATCGACGGCAACTACTCAGACAGATCGAAAAGTCAAGGAAACAGAAGAAACTCCAGAATGAAGAAGCTCAATGGCAGCCCAACATTCATTTCTCAGCAGATGAGTTGATCAGTAAGCAAGAAGTGGAAGCATTTCAGAAGGAAGTACTATTAGAGATGCTGCATCATCTACCCAATCGACAGCGGGAAGTTATTTACCTCCGATACTACAATGACCTTAGCATTGCAGAAATTGCAGAGGTACTCTCCATTACCTATCAAGGAACCGCCAATACTCTCCACAAAGCCATAAAGACCTTACGTAAGGATGCCAAATTAAAACGCATTGTTGCCTTCTTTTCCCTACTTTTCTTGGCTCTCTGGAGCTTTTCTTAAATTTTCTTATTGAAAAAGGGTTATAAAACCTAAGAATTGGGTCTATAGAGTTGAAGTGACAACAAATAGGCCATTTACAAGCAAAACCTATTCCGATTAAACGACTGATGGAAAAAGACAATTACTTTCAGATTGAGGATTTTTTGCAGGATGAATCTTTCGTTAATTGGGTCAATCGCACCCGGCAAGAAGATATTGAGTTTTGGGATCAGTGGTTAGCCGAAAACCCCGGAAAACGAGAATTGGCTAAAGAAGCCGCCATCATGATCAATGGAATCTTGTTTAACCCCAAACAGCTCCCGAAAGCAGATATTGAAAAGGCACTCCGCACACTCAACCAGCGAATCGACCAAAAACTAGAAGACGATGTTCAAACTCGGCATCGGCAAATAGCTAGAAGAAGATGGCTGAGTATCGCCGCTGGATTCCTGGTACTAATCGCCGCTTACATGGTCTTCCAAAGCCTGAACAAAGGCAAGGAAATCTACTACGAAACGGCTTTTGGAGAACAGATTGACATCAAATTATCCGATGGAACGACTGTGGCCTTAAATGCCAACTCTAGTCTAAGGTGGTACTCCAAAAACACTCGAGAAGTATGGGTAGAGGGAGAGGCATTTTTTAAAGTACAGAGAAAGCCGGAAACCGGAGCTAAGTTTAGGGTACATACCAACGATCTAGTGGTAGAAGTACTGGGTACCGCCTTCAACGTAAACAGTCATTCGGCCAAAACCCAGGTCGTACTGGAAGAAGGCAAAGTACGCTTGAAATTGAAAAATGGAACCGAGAAAACAATGAGTCCAGGAGATCTGATCAGCTACTCTGCACAGATAGATCAGGTGCTAGAATCCAAGCAATCTGTTCGATCGGACCTACACACTTCTTGGAAAGATGGAACACTAATGTTTGACGATATTAGCCTGGAGGAGGCTATGAAGAAGATTGAAACCACTTACGGCGTAAAAGCGGTTTTCAAAAGCGAATCGACTGCAAAACGAAAAATCACCACCGGCGTACCGACTATTGACTTAGAGACTTGTATTAAAGCCTTTGAAATTGCCTTAGGAATCGAAATCGAACAAAACGAAAACCTATTAATCGTCTACTAGTCGCAATCAATGGCTCAGCGTCTATTGGCTAAAAACGATTCCGAAAAGACAAACAACCGACACTCAGCCATTACTTAACACAACCGTTAAATCTTTACCGCTGGAACTTTACTACCTCTGAATAGGCCAAGTGATGCTTACTTCAGCAGTAAGACACATGCCCGCTATAAAGAGACTCACTTATTAATAACATAGATTTATGAAGCAAATTCGACCAACAAGATGGCTGCTACCCCTACTAGCCCTACTGCTTGTAGGCCTGGCCACACCGCCTATTTCAGTCTATGCCACGACTACATCTGCTTCCCTTCAACCTGAGGAAAGACCGATCGCTGAAGTCTTAGAAGAAATTAGTGAAAAATACCAAGTCTTCTTCACCTACGATGCGGAACTACTCAAAGGGATTAAGGTGAAATTTGAGCTATCCGAAGCCAAGGACCTGGATAATGCTATCAACATTGTGATGGCTAGAACAGGGCTCGGCTACGAACTGCTTGGGAACAAGTATTATGTCATCTACAAGGACAACAAGAAGGGGCAAAAGAACATGCGGAAGATGAAGCGAAAGCTTAAGCAGATTGAAAAATTAGAACAGAGCGGGACATTAAGTCTACAGCGCAAACGCAGAAATAAACCCCAAAAGGATTTCGAAAACATCTTGCAAACCATCAAAAAACTTAAGGCCGAAAAGGTACTCACCGGTTTTGTCAAAGACACCGAAGGGGCCCCGCTGATCGGAGCGAACATCGTGGTGAAGGGCACTAGTATTGGAACGGTTTCTGATATCGATGGTAGTTTCCGCTTAACGGTTCCAGATGACGCTAGCGTTTTAGTGGTTTCTTATACAGGCTACATTACACGAGAAGTGGGCATTGCCAACCAGACCCGCTTTGATATCGCATTGGCCGAAGATATCGCCGCTTTAGATGAAGTTATTGTCGTTGGATATGGTACTCAAGGTCGAGGAACGGTAACCTCTGCCATCGACAAAATAAGCAGCGATGAAATCAATACGATGCCGGTCGTGAGTGCTACACAAGCTGTACAAGGGCGTTCAGCCGGCTTAGTAGTAACCAATCAAGGTGCCCCAGGACAAGACCCGGTGATCCGGATTCGAGGCCTAACCTCTCCCAACACCAACAATCCACTGATCGTGATCGATGGTATCCCTGCTGGCGGTTTGAATGCGATCAACCCTAATGATGTGGAATCCATCGAGGTACTCAAGGATGCTTCAGCGGCAGCTATCTATGGTTCTCGAGCGGCAGGCGGGGTAATCCTCGTCACAACCAAGCGCGGGAAATCCGGAGCCCCAAAGCTGACCTTCGATGCTTACGTCGGTACCCAAAGCATTGCTAATCGACTCGATCTCCTAAATACGAGCGAGTATATCGAAATAATGACCGAGCAACAAACCAACGGTGGCCTCCCCGTACCCCCTAGGTTTAGTGATAGCGGTATACGGAATGTAGACATTGACTATCAGGATGAGGTATTCCGCAGTTCTCCGATTATGAATTATAGCTTGGGGATTTCAGGTGGAACAGAAACGAGCAATTACCTCTTCTCGCTCAACTACATGAACCAGCAGGGCATTGTGCTCAACAATGACTTTGAGCGCTATTCCGTGCGTCTAAATTCCGATTATCTTATTTGGAACAAAGTGAAGGTAGGGCAAACACTAGTGATGAGTTATACAGAAAGTACGAACGTAGCCAATGCTGGTGGGCGTGGCCTTTTTGAACATGTAACCAAATTCGCACCCTATCTCTCGCCTCGTGAAGAAGGTAATTTAGGTGGATTTAATGGTCCAGATCAGATTGACAACAATGATGCGGAGAATCCTGTCCGAGTCCTATTACTAGGCGACAATAACTCTCGTACGCTAAAGGCTCTGGGAAGTGTATTTGCAGATGTTGAGATCATTAAGAACCTACATTTCAGAACTTCTGTGGGAATGGACCTAGCCTTCGGCCGAAATTTCAGTTTCAATCCTTCCTTTTTCGACGGGGAAT
Organism: uncultured Lewinella sp.; assembly: GCA_913057785.1. Lineage (GTDB taxonomy): Bacteria > Bacteroidota > Bacteroidia > Chitinophagales > Saprospiraceae > DT-111. Next base: position 7,709 of record CAJXPD010000065.1, read on the forward strand.
TCCACAATCGACCCTTTGCAGAATTGAATGAGAACCGTACCACTTTCTTCTCCCCACTCTGGACCAATACGCTAAGTTATAATACCTCTTTTGGCAGCCACAATATTGGCGTAATAGCTGGGTATGAGGTACAGGATTTCACAACCGAGACCCTTGGAGGAGCAGGAATCAATGAGTTAACTAATGATCTCCAGACCCCAGGCTCCATCGATAATGATGTGGTGAGTGGCGGTACGTTTGAGGATGGTTTGGTTTCCTATTTTGGACGATTGAACTATGATTATGAAGGCAAATACCTCTTACAAGCAGCTATCCGCCGAGACGGATATTCAAGGTTCGGGCCGAATAATAAGTGGGGTATTTTCCCTTCCGTTTCGGTAGGATGGAATATCGCTAGAGAGCCCTTCTTGAACACGAATCAGAATATTAGCAATCTAAAATTGCGAGCGAGCTGGGGTAGAACAGGGAATAATAATGCCTTGGGTCGATACGAGTATCAGCCGACTGTCAGAACAGGATTCACCTATAATTTTGGCCCGGGAAGCGGCCAGGTCATCGGTTCGACCATCCCTGGTCTAGCCAATGAAGCCCTGAAATGGGAAACGACCACTATGACCAACATCGGATTTGATCTCGGACTATTCGAAGACGCGATTACTCTAAGCACAGAATACTTCGTGAACACCACGGAAGACATTCTTCTTTCCGTTCCCTTAGCTTCCTCTTTAGGTTTGGATAGAAATGTGCGGGTGAATGCTGGTGACATCGAAAGCTCAGGCGTAGAATTTACACTCGGCGTTCAAAACCGAAAAAATGCCTTTAAGTGGGGAGTCGACGCCAATTTCGCCACACAGGACAATGAGGTCATTTCGCTGGGTACCGGTAACCCGATCAACGGTCGCAACTGGCAGGGAGACATCCTCACTAGAGTAGAAGAAGGACAACCCATCTACTTCTTCCAAGGCTGGCAGGTAGACCGCCTATTTCAGTCTGATGATTTCAATGCAGATGGATCGCTCAAGGACGGGCTTCCTTCCCAAAATGGTGCTGCACCTGGCGACATTAAGTTCATGGACATTGCTGGACCAGATGATGAAAATGGAAACCCAACTGGTCCCGACGGCGTGATTGATGCGAATGACCGAACCAACTTGGGTTCTCCGATACCCACCTACACCTTTGGCTTGACAGGTAACTTTGAGTACAAGAATTTTGATCTCTCGATCTTTCTACAAGGAGTCGGTGGGAACAAGATCTTCAAAGCCTATGCCTACTGGACGCAAGGTATGACTCGCGTGTTCAACGGCGAAAGTGTCCTCCTCAATAGATGGACCCCAACGAATACCAATACGGATGTACCACGTGCCGTCTCTGGCGATCCCAATCGCAACGCAAGAGCCTCCGATCGCTTTATCGATGATGGGGATTATATCCGCCTCAAAAATGTCACACTGGGCTATACACTTAACACCAGCAATACTCAATGGCTGAGTAGCATGCGCTTCTATATCAGCGCTCAGAACCTCCTGACCTTTACGAATTATGAGGGCTATGATCCTGAAGTGAGCGTTTTCCAGGGGGCCAACTTCAACAACGCCTTTGGTATTGACCTGGGGCAATTACCACAGGCCCGCACGTTCATTGTAGGTCTTCAAGCAAGCTTTTAAATGATATTCCCTTACCCTGTAAGCTGGTAGTCAGCTTATAGGGTAAAGTCATAAATGATAATAATTATGAAAAAGTTCTTTTCGATCATCCTAGCCATTGGGCTGGCCATTTTTGTTACCCAGTCCTGTAACGAAAGTGATCTACTGGATCTAACCAATCCGAATGAGCTTTCATCAGAAACTTTCTACCAAACAGGCGAACAAGCACTTTCCGCCGTCAACGTCATCTACAATAGTTTTCAAACCCTTGGCCTCTATCGCCGTCGTTACTTCTTCCTAAATGACTTGGTATCCGGAGAGGCCACGGGACTGGGCAGTCTGGCAGGAGATATGGTACAGCTCGAACAACGCACTTTTGACGGTTCCAACCCTGCGATCAATGAAATGTGGACCGCGCTATATCGTGGTGTTCATCGAGCCAACCTAGTGATCCAAAATGTACCCAATACGCAGAATAGTATTACCGATGAGCAAAGACGACAGTATTTAGGAGAAGCTCAATTTCTACGCGCTTGGTTCTACTTCGAGTTGGTTAGTGTATTCGGCGACGTACCTATGCTTTTGGAGCCAGCGAATGATGCCGTAGTAGCGGGTGTAGCTAGAACGCCACGTGCGCAAGTCTTTACTCAAATCATCACGGACCTGGATCAGGCGGAACAAAATTTACCCGCCAAATCTCAGTACCCTGATGCTGATGCCGGTAGAGCTACGAAGGGAGCTGCCCAAGCGCTGAAAGGAAAAGTACTCCTGTTCCAGGGAGAATACGGTAAGGCTGCTGGTGAGCTAGAAAAGGTGGTAGCTTCGAATGAGTATGCCTTGGTAGATAACTATTTTGACAACTTTACAGAGGAAGGAGAAAACAATAGTGAATCCGTTTTCGAGATTCAATTCGGCAGCAATACCGGTGGACAATGGGCTGCTGACGGTGGAGGGAATGGAGATGTGACTTTCCGCGGTCAAGAATATGGGTTCAACGCCTGGAGAAACGTGATCCCTTCTGAGCGTCTACAAAACGAATTCGAAGGTGCAGACCCAAGGTTCAGTTTCACTTTTTACTGCCCCTGCGATGAATTCAATGGAGGAGCAAACAACTTATACTCTCCTAGTGCTTGCCCTCCTCCTGACGGCGTAAATCCCGTAACTCCTGATGACCTCTGTAATTGGAGAAAATATCAGCGTTACTATCGTTCTGCTAGTGAGAATACCAATTCACCGATCAACTTCAACTACTTGCGGTATTCCGATGTACTCTTGATGCTTGCAGAAGCCAAAGCAGAGGCAGGCGACATTAACGGAGCCTTAGCCTTGGCGAATGAGGTGCGCGATCGTGTTGGCATGCCAGTCTATCCCACCGATGCTTATCCGTTTAGCAGTAAGGAAGAAGCGATTGATGCTATTTTCCACGAACGAATTGTAGAGTTAGCTGGCGAGCAGGTGCTGTATAAGGACCTATTGCGAAGAACGGAATACTATGCAGAATGGGTTCCACAGGCCCAGATACCTAAGCATTTGCTGTTGCCGATCCCGCAAAGTGAGATTGACAACAACGAGAACATCTCAAATTCCGATCAAAATCCAGGCTATTAAGTTTCCCCTTACTTGAGTATTTATAAACCGTATATCTATAGGAAAAGGCGTTTCGGTGCAAATCGAAACGCCTTTTCTTTTAGGAATAATGGAGAACAGCTCCGCTTAGCTGGCTCGCAATTCCTTCTTCAAAATCTTTCCGGTAGCCGTCATCGGTAGGGCATCCATGATTTCGACTTCTCTCGGGTATTTGTAAGCTGCAATATGCTCTTTGGTCCAAGCAATGATCTCTTCAGGAGCAGCACTAGCTCCTTCCTTGAGTACGACGCAAGCTTTCACTTCCTCGCCGAATTGCTCGTCAGGAACCCCGATCACTGCCACCAAAGAAATAGCATCATGTTGCATCATCACCTCTTCTACTTCTCGTGGATACACATTTAGCCCACCCCGGATGATCATATCTTTCGTTCGATCTACGATATAATAGAAACCGTCTTCGTCTTTAATAGCTACATCACCAGAATGCATCCATCCACCTCGTAAAGTCTCTGCATTGGCTTCTGGTCTCTTGTAATATCCCTTCATCACATTGTGACCTCTGTACAATAGCTCTCCCTTCTCACCAACTGGAACTTCCTGATCATTCTCATCTACGATCTTCACTTCAACTCCCCACACCGTTGTACCGATGGAACCTGGTTTACGTCCAACACTGAGTTGATTAAAGGTGACTACTGGTGAGCCTTCAGACATACCGTAGCCTTCAATGATCGGCACCTTAAAGCGCTCTTCAAAATCCTTCATCACCTGCACCGGCAAGGAAGCCCCGCCTGAAGCACAAACTCTCAGTTTCTCTGCAATCGCCTTATAATCGAATTCATCTCCCTTGTAATTCAAGAGTCCCCAATACATGGTAGGTACACCCGCAAAGATGGTCACCCCATGCTTCTGCATCAGACCAAATACCGCCGCGGCGTCAAAACGAGGCAACAGGATACTTTCTACCCCTCGATACACACCGGCAATCATGAGTACAGTCAAAGCAAAAATGTGGAACAAAGGCAAAACGATTAATTGGACATCTTCTGGTCGCCCTCCCATCAAATCCGCACTCAAGATACCATTGAGCATTAGATTAGAATGGGTCAGTTCAGCGCCTTTGGGTCTACCGGTAGTTCCGGAAGTATAGATGATCACTGCGGTATCTTCCGCACTAGTAGCTGTCGTTTCGAAAACGGGTGATTGTCCTGCCATTAAGCTACCCAAGGTCTTGGTTCCTTCGATGGAAGAAGGATCAGTAGGCTTAGCCGTAATCATGAAAAAGTTCTCGCAGGCATCTACCTCTTGAAATCCAGCATGCCCCATCTGCCCCATGGGTAATTCTGCCGTTCCTTCAAAACAGAAGTAAGCTTTAGCGTCACTATCATTCAGGTGATAAGCAATCTCATCCTTTTTCAGCAACACACTCAAGGGAACCACTACTCCACCCGCTTTCAAGATCCCGAAAAAAACGATTGGGAAATAAGGTAAATTAAAACAACTTAGGCCTACTTTATCTCCAGGCTTAATTCCTGCTGCCACTAAGCCATTAGCTACCTGATTGGCTGCCCCATTAATCTGAGCGAAAGTCAATCGGGTATCCATAAAAACAAAGGCATCCTTGTTGGGATACCTTCTGGCACTATCTTCGATAATCACGGAAAGATTCAACATAATTTTGCGTCGTTTTTTTTATTTGAGAACAGGTCTGATCAAACATGTTCCGAGAAGGCAATATTGGAACAGCAAATATCAACTTTTGTTGGGCAAGATATTCGTTATCCAAATATTTACTTTTGAGGACGCCCAAAATAAGATCATTATTTCAGGAATCCATGATCTCACCTAAAAAACCGAAGCAATTATCAACGGCCTTCCCCTATTAGACGATCAAGATCTCGCCAAACGTATCGCCATACTTTCGAGGCCCCTCCTCCAGGATTATCCATCATGGTTTCTTCCACCTTATCCCCACCTATCCGTTCATAAAACCGACTAGCACTTTCGTTGCTGGCCAAGACCCATAAATACATACTTTGACTACGATCTTGCTCTTGTACCCATCTGGCTGCTTCCTGCATTAATTTTCTTCCCACACCTTTTCCCATATAGGATTGTTGGACATGTAGATTATCCAATAAAGCGCCCCACTGCTCGTCTCTGTTCAAGTACACACAGGAAAAGCCACAAAGCCTATCCTCCTCTTCCGCTAAAACCACATGCTGAGTGGGGAGGGCTTCCGTCATTCGCTTTTGCCATTCGGCCAATCTCTCCCCTTGCACTTCATGATCCAGGTAATGATCAGTAAATTCTCCTCGGTAGTGTAAAGACCAGCTCTCGGCATGTAAGGCAGCTATGGAAGCCGCATCCTCCGGGCCACCGACGTTGTACTCTATCATACTAATTCTATTTTTCTGAAACAACCGGTTTTTCACCTATGTAAGTGGCGCCCGCCAAGCAATCCAATAGGAACTGGGCTACACGCTTTCGACTGATCATAAGTGTTGGTTTTGGTGAGTTATTTGTAGAAACTATGAGATCACGACTACGATGGCTATTGGTTAAGCCCACTGGGCGCACGGCGGTCCATTGTAAGCCCGAGGCTTCGAAGAGTGCTTCCTGACGCTCATGATCTGCGTAGGCATAGCCAATATTCGAGCGTTGGATCAGCAAACGGAACCAGCCTGGGATATCTTTTTCAGAATCGCCTACTCCCCAAGCCGTCGTAAAGACAATCCTTTCTATTTTATGTTGCGGTAATAATTCGATAAGATGAGTAGCCACTTCTGATAGAAATCGCTCTGGTGTTCTCAGTCTAGCCCAAGGGAAATCAGATTTTCGTGAGATGTTGAGCGTGTTGATAACAGCTTGGCAATCAGTAAGTGCTTTTGACAAATCCTCTCGATTGGATGGGGTTCCCGTAATGAGATGAAGACGCTCAGACTGTATAGCAACTTTTTGTGGATCCCGAACTAAGGCATTTACTTCCCATCCTCTTTCCAATGCCTGTGATAAAACCACTTTACCCGTCCTACCGGTGGCGCCTAATAAACAAATTTTCATAGTCAAGATGATTTGCGGATCGAGAAAGGAAATAGCCTAGTAAAACTATGTATTCTTAGCGCAAGAGTCCAGTTTTGTTTGTCAGATTTTTGTTGCCAATTTCATTTTTTCGTAGCCACCAATCCTTCAAGGCTGTATGCTAGTAGCTTTTCAGCGTATTTTCGCTGTTTGCATTATTTTTTCATTATTTTAGCCCGCGCAAGTAAGATCTATTGATTCAAAACTATAATAGCATATGACTTTAGCAGATGTAACAGAGCAGTTTAAATCAGCTGCAGGTAAGGCCCCTAATCTAGGAAAAACCTTAAAGTTTGATTTTGGTGATGAAGGTATTGTATTTCTAGACCTATCTAAAGATGATGCTGAGGTGTCTAATGAAGACAAAGAAGCCGATTGCACCATTTCTACCAGCATTGAAACATTGGCAGGTATCCGTAGTGGAGATGTAAATCCAATGATGGCTATGATGAGTGGTAAGGTGAAAATCAAAGGTGATATGGGATTAGCTATGCAACTTCAGACTTTGCTAAGCTAGAAGTCAATCCCTTTACCAAAAATGATTCGGGCTTGTATAAAGAGATTTATACAAGCCCGAATTTGTTTAAGGATCAAAGATCCCCCTATGACTTAATCGATTAGTCATCTGCCTTGGACAAATCAACACCTGACTTTCCGCTGGCCAATTCAATCATCAAGTTCATCTCGGTCATCAGTGCCTCATCATTACCAGCGAATCCTACGCTCTTAAAGCGGATTTTGCCGTTGCCATCCAAGACGAATTTGGTAGGAATACCTTCCACTTTATATTTGGCTACTACCTCATCTTTCTTATCCATCAATACCTTGAAGGTATATTCATTCTTATTGATGAATTCAGATACGGCCTTCTCTTTGTCCTTGGCACTTTCCCAAGTATCGATGAATAGGAAAGCTACCTTGTCATTGTCTTTGTATAGATCAACCATTTTTTGCATTCCAGGGAAGGAAGCTTTGCAAGGTCCGCACCAAGTCGCCCAGAAATCCAAGATCACAACTTTCCCCTTCATATCGTCCAGACTCACTTCTTGTCCATTCAAGTCTAATAAACGGAAATCCGGAGCGTCTTCCTCGATCATTTTGGCGATCAACTCCTCCTTAAATTTAGTGCTAGCCTCTTTTTCCAAGCCCGCTACATATTTATCGTAGGCTTGCTCCAGAGAATTGTGCGCTAGGAAGAGACGACGGTGCTGCTGCTTCATGGCTGCAGTTGCATTGTTCTCTCTGATCTTTTCCGACAAGAAAGCTTCAGTTACCTCACCTCCTTTCACATCTTCCATAAAAATGGCCAAGCGTTCATACATCTCACCACCAACAAAACCAGCCTGGCTACATACTTTCTCCTGATAATCCAGGGCTTCCTCCTTCTTACCTTGCTTGTACAGGATCAAAGCGTAAGTATCTGCGTACATGTAATAGCTACCCTTCAAACGCTTTTTCCATTGTTTCTCCGTTAGGTATTCAGGTTTACTAGCTGCCAAATCCTCCATCTCTTTCTTCAATAGATCAAGCGACTGCTTAGATAATTTTTCGGCTTGCACGATATCCTTGGCTTCCTTATCAACAGCCTCACCGGAAAGTCCCCAAGCGAAGTTGTTCAGCATACTTGCCTTTTGATTCGCGCTAGTAAGGTAAGTTAGGTACGTATCAAACATATCCCACTCACCCTTCTGGCCAGCGCCAGCCACCAGACGATAAGCCATGCTAGACAACCAGTTGTCTAGTTTTTCAACTTTGGCATACTTTTTCTTAAAAGCCTCGAAAAGGGCCACCTTTTTGGTCAAGTCATTCTCTTTGTAGAAGGCTTGCTGATCATCGTTCATGACCATCTCGCCTTTCTTATATTTCTTGCGAAGCTTTTCGGCAATGGCTTCAGCTCCATCATCATCCTTCAGTGATTTACTCACTCGGTAAGCAAGCATTTTATCATCTTCTGTAGCTTTCTTCTTGCCCTTTAGTTCCGCAAGCAACTCTTTCACATTTGCGATAGCCGCTTCATCTTTACTGCGTTGAGCCATGGAGGCATATGCACTCAAAACATCTTCCTTCGACTCCGGGTAATACTTGAGTTCTTTCTGGAAGTACTTGATGCCCTTGGCTTGGTCGCGCTGCAACTCCATGATGCTGCCGTAGGAACCATAGACATTGGCTAAGCTAGCGTAAGTGCCTTTGACCACTTGCGATTTATCGGCCGTGTACATCTTAGTTTTATACCCTTTGTCCCCATTATTGTCAACAAGTTCCTCCTTGTGATCCTTGAAGACAATAAAAATGGCGCGTGTCTTTTCGTCTGTGGTAAATTGGCCTTTCAGCTTCGATCCATCAGCCTTCAAGTCGACCTCGATGGCATTTGGAAGTCCTTCATCAACACATAGGTAGGCAATGGCCGCTATGCTCTTTTCTTTTGCTAGTGGTGTTCCGTCCTTGTCGTATGTAAAGGTGATCACATCACCTGGGCTGGGCTTCTCAGGAGAGACAATAAGATTTTGACCTAGCATTGTACCCACAAACAATACTAGACTGGAAAGCGTCAGTAAAATTCTCATTAACAATCGAATTTGGAGAGTTATGTAGATAGGCACAGGCTCTAGCAAACACTAGAGCCTGTACAAGAACGTCACAAATTAGCTTTTTGTACTCTAATATGCAACTTGATATCTCCAGGTAGCTCCACCTCCTCACCTTCTGTCAGCTCGGCGCTACTAGCCAAGGCCACAGCTAAGGTTTCATCTTTGATATAGCTACCAAATTGTTCAATGGCAGATTCAACGCCACTGTGTTGTTCAACGAATACCTCAATCTTATCCGTCACCTCAAAATCCTTATCCTTGCGGATATTTTGGATACGGTTAACCAAATCTCTGGCCATGCCTTCGGCCTCTAAGTCCTCAGAAATATTTACATCTAAGGCCACGGTCAAAGCACCATCATTGGCTACCTGCCAACCTGGGATATCTTCCGTGATGATTTCAAAGTCTTCCAAGGTCAAATCGTAGGTGTCTCCGTTGATACTTAGCGTATACTGGTTACTTTGCTCGATTTGATTGATGTCCTCTTGCCCTAGTCCATTGATGATCTGGACGGCATCTTTCATCTGCTTTCCTAAACGGCGACCCAAGGTCCGAAAGTTAGGCTTGATTTTCTTCGTTACGATGCCACTGGTGTCGGTGATATACTCTAGATCCTTGATATTAACCTCAGCTAAGATTAGGTCTTTTACTTCCTCTACCTGCTCTTGGAAAGATGCATCTAGGATAGGCAATAGAGCCCGCTGAAGCGGTTGACGTACTCTGATCTTCTCAGCTTTTCTGATTGACAACACCAAGGAAGATATGCGTTGGGCATAGTTCATACGTTGCTCCAACTTCTTATCTATGGCACTGCTATCTGCTACAGGAAAATCTGCTAAATGCACGGATATATTGGATTCCTTTTGCGTAGCCGCGTTTAGGTTTCCGTATAACCAGTCTGCAAAGAAAGGGGCAACGGGAGCCATTAACTTCGATACCGTATTCAAGCACTCATAGAGCGTTTGATAAGCCGCTATCTTATCCGCCGTATACTCTCCTTTCCAGAACCGTCGTCGGCATAATCGCACATACCAGTTACTCAAATGATCGTTGACAAAGTTCATCACCTTTCGGGTGGCGACTGTCACATCATAGGCAGCATAAGCTGCTTCTACTTCTTCGATCAGGGAGTTAAGTTGAGATATGATCCAGCGATCGATTTCCTGTCGATCTTCCAAAGGAACATCTGCTTGCTCATACTTAAATCCATCTATATTGGCATACAGCGCAAAGAAGGAGTACGTATTATATAAGGTACCGAAGAATTTGCGTTGAACTTCGCCGATTCCTTCTATATCAAACTTGAGGTTTTCCCACGGGTCAGAGTTGGACATCATGTACCAACGCGTAGCATCTGCTCCATAGGTAGCCAAGGTTTCGAAAGGCTCCACCGCATTACCCAGACGCTTAGACATCTTACGTCCATGTTTGTCTTGCACTAGTCCGTTGGAAACAACGTTCTTAAAGGCAACACTATCGAAGACCATGGTGGCAATGGCATGCAGGGTATAAAACCATCCACGGGTTTGATCTACTCCTTCGGCAATGAAGTCCGCTGGAAATTTCTGCTCAAATTTGTCCTTATTTTCAAAGGGATAGTGCCACTGTGCGTAAGGCATTGAACCACTATCAAACCAAACGTCGATTAAGTCCAGCTCGCGCTTCATCTCTTGGCCATCGTCCGATACCAACACCACTCCATCTATATATGGACGGTGCAGATCCTTTGGCAAGGTTTGTTGCAAACCTAAAGCTGCATTCGCTTTATCTATTTCTGTCTGCAACTGCTCCATAGAGCTTATGCATATCTCCTGCTCGCCATCCTCTGTTCGCCAGATCGGTAAGGGTACCCCCCAATATCTAGAGCGAGACAAGTTCCAGTCCTGCAGATTCTCCAACCACTTCCCAAAACGTCCTTCTCCAGTTGACTTTGGCTGCCAGTTGATCGTCTGGTTCAATTCAAACATGCGATCCTTCATAGAGGATGCTCTCACGAACCAGCTATCCAACGGATAGTATAAAACGGGGCGATCCGTTCTCCAGCAATGCGGATAGGAGTGTAAATATCTTTCGGAATGGAAAAGCTTATTTTCCGCTTTTAGCTTGATCACGATATCGGAATCCACTGAGCGTTCCTCTTCTTGCCCGTAGTCTTTTACATAACGTCCAGCGAAGTCAGTTACCTCTTTAACAAATTGTCCCTTTTTGTCTACTAAGGGCATGGGGTTACCATACTCATCTTCGACCATTAAGGGAGGTATGTCATACTTCTGAGCTACTCTAAAGTCATCTGCACCGAAGGTAGGAGCGATATGTACAATGCCCGTACCGTCCTCAGTAGAAACAAAATCCCCTAGTAGCGCTCGGAAAGCGGGCTTATTGGGGGTCACATAAGGTAAAAGTTGCTCATACTCTGTCCCCTCTAGCTCACTACCCTTCATTTCCGCCACGATCTCTATGTAAGGAATGGGCTTATTGCCAGGTTTTACTTCTTCCGGTGTAAGATCGGCCTTGGCTTCGGTAAAGTAAGCTCCAAGACGATCCTTGGCGAGGATGACGTAGGTTAGTTCTTTCGTATAGCGATTAAAGGCTTTGACCTTCACGTAGGTGATATTCTTGCCTAAAGCTACAGCCGTATTGGACGGGAGCGTCCAAGGCGTGGTCGTCCAAGCCAAGAAGAATTCATTCTCTGTACCCTTGATCTTGAATTGGGCGATGGCAGAGACATCGGTTATCTCCTTATAGGCGCCAGGCATATTTAACTCATGGGAGCTAAGGCCTGTACCGGCTGCCGGAGAATAAGGTTGGATCGTAAAGCCTTTATACAAGAGGTCTTTCTGGTACAACTGACTCAATAGCCACCAGACAGATTCTATATATTCATTCGTGTAAGTGATATAGGGGTTCTCCAAATCAACCCAATATCCCATTTTATGTGTGATGTCATCCCACATGTCCTTGTAGCGCATCACCGTCTCCTTACACTTCTGGTTGTATTCGTCGACGGATATTGATTTCCCGATATCCTCTTTGGTGATTCCCAATTCCTTCTCTACACTCAATTCAATAGGTAGACCATGCGTATCCCAACCCCCTTTTCGCTCAACGCGCTGACCTTTCATGGCATGAAAGCGGCAAAAAAGATCCTTGATCGTCCGGGCCATCACGTGGTGAATTCCAGGCTTGCCATTCGCAGATGGAGGGCCTTCATAAAAAACATAAGAGTTGGCAGCGTCACGCTGGTCGACACTCTTCTCAAAAACTTGTTCCCGTTCCCAGAACTCCAAGATTGTCTTGTCTATTTCTGGTAGGTTAAGCTGCTTAAATTCTCGATACATGGTTCAGCAATTTTAAACTTTCGCCCCCTTTGGCGGAGCGATTGGCCGGAGAAGTCGCAAAGATACCAAAACAAAAAGCTCCGGCAAATCGCAATCTGCCGGAGCTTTCTATTTTTTCACATCATTAGCACTCAGCGATTGACAATCAACCCTGGAATAATAATGCTAATAATAATATGATGGTTATGGTTCATTCCTAAACTGTAAGGTTTATAGGACAAAGTTAGGAGAATTTGAAAGTAGAGTCAAGTCCCCACCTCAATCCACAACTGAATTAAGCACCGAAACGCCATTTGTTTGCACGGTGCTTTTCTAAAGAACAACAAAGTGTCTTATCAAGTTCCTTTCCATGAAGCCAACTTAGCAAGCTTTTCCACTCAAATCTTTTCCTAGGATCATTAGTAATTTCATCCAGCTCGTTATATTTACCGCATGTTACGAACCAACGCCTTGACCTTCCAGTACAATAATGGCCCAGCCATCCAATTCCCGGATATCCTTTGCCAAAAAGGGGAGAGTTGGCTTGTTCTTGGTCAATCTGGAAGTGGTAAGACAACCCTTTTGCATTTGTTAGGGGGCCTACTTCCTCCCGGCTCCGGCACCATTGAAGTAGGGGGTACTGATATTGCTCAACTTTCGCCTAGCCAATTGGATCAATTTCGGGGAAAGCATATTGGAATCATCTTTCAGCAAGCTCATTTCATTAGATCATTGACAGTGGGTGAGAACCTGAAGATCGCCCAGGAACTGGCGGGTTTGCCGGTGGATATTGCTAAAGTGACCACATTTTTGGACCGTTTGAATATTGGGGATAAGATCAATAAGCGTACGGACGAACTAAGTGTGGGAGAAAAGCAAAGAGTAGCCATCGCCAGAGCCTTGATCAATCAACCTGAGATCATTTTGGCCGATGAACCTACTTCTGCTTTGGATGACAATAATTGTGATGAGGTGGTGCAGCTGTTGGAAGAACAAGCAGCAGCAGTAGAGGCTACACTGTTGGTTGTGACCCATGATGGAAGACTGAAAGATAAGTTTTCAAATCAAATATTGATGTGATAAATTTCCGTTTTTGTACCTTTGTCTGGATTTAAATAAGCACATTCTTTCTCCGCAGATCCAAATCTACTCACTGACTCAAGTTAATGCCTCAAAGTTTTACTGAGTCAGGCCCGTCGTTGCACAGCATAAGTCTTAAGCTAATAGTTATCCTTACGTTCCGTATCTGGATAACTAGCTCTTTCACCTATCAAATGAACAAAAACACCGCCTCTTAATAGGGCTACAACTGTTGACTACCAGTTGTAGTTAACACGCAGAACAAACCTCAATTTGACCTTTTCCGGCTGTCGGGCTGCTAGGTACCATCTAGCACAGGGCTTTCTATGTCCCGTCCTCAGCATAACAACCTATTTCTGTTTGCATTAAATCAACGATCATGCGAAAAAGCTTAACGTTTCTTACACTATTGTTCTACACCATTTATTTATCTGGGCAATCTGCGTATGGAGATCAGCCGCTAGCACACACTTATTCCATAGTTGCTATTGATCCCGAAACGGGAGATATGGGGGTAGCAGTACAGTCCCACTGGTTTGCGACGGGTACTTTAGTCATTTGGGGAGAAGCCGGCGTTGGAGTGGTAGCAACGCAGTCTTTTGTGAACCCAGCTTTCGGCCCGGAAGGTTTGGCCTTGATGAAATCGGGGAAAGATCCAAAGGCGGTTCTAGAACAATTGTTAGCCAAGGATGAAGGCCGGGCGTTTCGGCAGGTAGGGCTGCTCAATGCTATGGGGCAGGCCGCCTCCTTCACTGGTGAAAAATGCATTGAAGCCGCTGGAAACCTAACCGGAGAAGGCTATGCCGTGCAAGCCAATTTAATGGACAATGAACGAGTTTGGCCGGCCATGGCCAAAGCCTTCGAGGCTTCGAAGGGCCAACCACTAGCGGAACGCTTGGTGATGAGTCTAGAAGCAGCGCAGCAGGCAGGTGGAGACATCAGAGGAAAGCAGTCTGCTGCCGTTTTAGTTGTTTCGGCTAAAAATACGGGTCAGTCCTGGGTGGACCGCAAGGTGGACCTTCGGGTAGATGATCATGCAACTCCTATTCAGGAGATAAAGCGCTTACTTAAGGTTCACCGGGCTTATGAGCACATGAATAAAGGCGATCTAGCAGTAGAACATGGAGATATTGAGCTCGCCATGAAAGAGTATGGCCAGGCAGAAGCCATGTTTCCCAATAATTTGGAAATGAAATTCTGGAAAGCGGTCAACCTTGCTAACACAGGCTCTCTTTCAGAAGCCTTGCCTTTGTTTAAAACCGTATTTGCAGGAGATCCCAATTGGAAAAAGCTAACGCCAAGAATTACAAAGAATGGTCTATTAACAGTAGATAAGGGGAGTCTAAAACAGATCTTGGCACAGTAGAGTCCGCAAAACCTTTTTTAAGAGGCCACTGTTATCCAAATAAAAAGGGGCATTTGGTTTCCTTCTATCGCCGGATTCGCAAGATATTTAACACGACCTTAAAGGGAAACTCCCTGGCGAAAGCGTTATATTAGCACATTCATAAAGTAACCAAACATGAAGAAATCACTATTATTGTCTGCTTTTGCCCTGCTATTCATGGGAATTGGCATCAACCAAGCCCAAGCTCAAGATGACAATTTATGGCAGTCCTTGGCAGATCTTACCTTTAAGAAGGAATATGATGAAATGCTCGGCTTCAAAGTAGATGTGCCAGTATTCAGTGAAACCTTGAAACAACTAGAGGGTAAGGAGGTAACCATTAAGGGATATATTATTCCAGTAGAAGGATACAAAAGTCACACAGAATTTGTGTTTTCTGCCTATCCTTACAACATGTGCTTTTTCTGCGGGGGAGCAGGTCCCGAGACCGTTATGGAAGTCTACGCGATCGAAGCCATTAAATACACAGCAGAACCCGTGACGATTAAAGGCAAACTGGAGTTGAATGATAGCGATATTAATCGCCTGATATACGCTTTGAATGATGCCACCTTAGTACAAGGTGTCAACTAGGAACCCCGTAAGCTGCGGGAATCAAGGCAGGAATACTCCAGTGATTATTCCTGCCTTTCCTTTTTACAGTAATAGCTGCTCTAGTGCATCTCGATCATCAATCATTAGACCTAGGGCCTTTGCTCGTTCTTTTTTGCCATACATCCTTTCCACTTCTACTTCCTCTTTCAGTTCAATAATAAGGTTATGGCTTTCAAAGGCGTGTCCCAACTTGACTAATTGATCTAGATCGCGTGGTGTTCGGGAGGTCAAATGGATCTTTTCAATGCGCTCCGGAGAAATGTCTACATTCCCAGATAGCCCATAACGCAGATGCAAGCCGCTTTGATCGATCCAGGACTGTCTCTGGCGGGTGGCTTTATAATGGGCGATAAAGAGTAACACCAGGTAAACGCTACTGAAGGAAGCTATCCATGCTGCTACCCCACTCCATTTCATCAAGAGAATATGTACGGCAAAGGTCTCTGCGGCAAGCACCATAGTCCATAAAGCTATCACCGCACCAAGTCCATTCTTCTTGTAATGCGTAAAGTGAGATTCGCTCTGTCGTTCTCTCTTGCCCCAAGCAAGCAATCCAAAATACATGATACTGAGTTCTGTACTCAGCAGGCGAGCTGGAAGCCCGATTCCCAGTACGGCCTCGGTACTCTTTTTCAGCACCTCCAATCTGTCAATGTCTTTTGTCCCATTTTGCCGAAGTACCGCGACAAACCGCCAGACATTCCTTCCGACAAAAACTACTACTAAGAGTTCGATTCCGGGCAAAACATAATGGGTGAGAAAGGTAAGCAATTCCCTGTCCGTTGGGGGGAGTACTACATGTGCAATCAGTAAACCCACAATAAAACAAGGTACAACCGTTATATTGGGGATATTGGTTCTCCTGATTAATAGCAAATAAAGGATTGGGGCTGTGATCGCCAGGTCAGCCGTCACTGCATTTGCTAGCTGGCTTGGATTTGTGCTGGAGCTAATACCGAAAGAGATCGCTATGGCTGTAAGCAGGACTAATAGCACCAGACTTAGTGACCAATAATTGTTTTGTATTTTTGCTACCATATTCACGAGTTTGATTGTTTCTCTGACAATTTTTGTGTTTTAAGTCAACTAAAACTTTAATCAACGCTCATTCTCATTCGCTTATGATCTTCACTTTGAGTTACCTGTCTAGCTGTAGCGCCAGATAGAACCACAAAAATTTCAGAGAAGGACTTGATTTTCCAACAAGGTATACTATGTAGCGCTTTTCTTCCATCAAATCGGATGAAGAGTAAGCATCTTTCTACGAACTTAGCATTGTATGACCAGTGCCAATTTCGCACCATTTTACCATGTGTGCGAACCAGCATATTTTATCTTACGAACACCAATTGGTCCAGGTAAATCTATCTCATTTACCTGGACTCAAATACTTACCAAAAAGCAGTTATTAGATGAAAAAAGATCTACGGTTTTACCTGTATCAGACCTTATTTGTGTTGGCTATTCCTTGCACGCTTTTAGCCACCCCAGTCGCGGATGAATCCTTATATTTTGCTGACTACCCAACAATTAGCCCAGATGCCAATACGGTAGTTTTTGCTTACGAAGGTGACCTATGGCGAGTGCCAAGCTCGGGTGGACAAGCAATGCGCATCACGGCCATGGATGGCAATGAAACCCATCCCCGAATTTCCCCCGATGGGAAATGGCTGGCCTTTACCGGCACACAATCTGGCAATCAAGATATTTATCTCATGCCCCTAGCCGGTGGTGATATCCAACAGTTGACCTACCATGAAGCAGCTGATGCCGTCAGTAGCTGGAGTTGGGACAGTGAAAAGATTTACTTTACTTCTACGCGATTAAATCGCATGTCATCCTACACAGTAGGGATTTCCGGCGGCACACCAAAACGAATGTTTCCTCATTACTTCAACAATGTGCACAACATGGTGGAGCATCCTGACGGAAGACTATTTTTCAATGAAACCTGGGAAAGTGCCAACTTTGCACATCGCAAACGCTATAAAGGCCCCTACAACCCAGATATCAAATCCTATGACCCAAAGAAGAAGCAATTCAAGCAGCTAACCACTTATGAAGGCAAGGATTTCAATGTGAGCATCGCTCGAAACGGTAAGATCTACTTCCTCTCTGATGAGTTCAATGATGAATACAACTTATATACCTTCGATCGCGGTAAGAAGAAGCGATTAACCAAATTCGAAAACGCCATGCGACGTCCGCAGGTGAGTGCAAATGGTACGGCTGTAGTTTTTCGGAAAGACTACCAGATCTTCCTCTACAGGGTAAAGGGAGGGAATGCCAAACCCATCAAGATCAATCTACCTAGAAACCCAGTCTTGGAAAAATCCCAGCGCTTCGATGTTGCCGGACAGATCTCTGCCTTCGATGTTTCTCTTGACGGCAAGAAGTTAGCTTTCGTTTCCCGCGGAGAACTCTTTGTATCTGATATTGCCGGGAAGTTTATTCGCCAAATAGCCACTAAAGCAGATGGTCGAGTAATGGAAGTGCATTGGCTCAAGGACCACAAAACGATCCTCTTCAATCAAACGGCACAAGGTTACCAAAACTGGTTTACGATCGCAGCAGATGGTTCTGAAGTTGAAAAACAACTCACCAATGACCTCCGGAATAATCGCGATCTAACTTTCAATAGTGATAGAAGTCAAGCGGTGTATGTGAGTGGACGAGATGAGATCCGTTTGCTTGACTTAGAAAGCCTCGAAAGCACAACCTTGGCTAAAGATGAGATCTGGGGTTTTCAAAATGACACCCCGTATTTTGGCCCAGATGACAAGCATGTAGCTTTCACCGCCCGTAGAGATTTTGAGCCAGAAGTAATGGTGTACAATATCGACACGAAGAAAACCATGAATTTGACCAACACTGGAGTGCCTGAAGCTTCTCCTTACTGGTCGCCTGACGGTAAATATTTATACTTTGTATCCAACCGTACCCAACCTTCCTACCCTTACGGGCTGAGAGATGGAAGGGTTTATCGCATGGCACTCAGTCGTATGGACAGGCCCTTTAAAAGCGATAAATTCGATGCCCTCTTTGAGGAGAAAAAGAAAGAAGAGAAGAAAGAAAAGAAGGATAGTACAGAGAGCAAGTTGAAGATCAAGATCACTCCAGAAGGGATTATGAAAAGGCTAAGTCGCATTAGCCCGAATTTCGGCCGTCAGAGCGGACCAGTGGTCTTCCAGCAAGGCGACAAGACCATGGTACTCTATTACTCCAATCATGACGAAGGAAGGGCCGGACTCTGGATGACTACGCTGCAAGCCTTTGAAAATCCGAAAACGGAAAAAATCCAAGGTGTTACTTTCGCCAGCCCCCAATCTATCCGGGTAGCCAAAAAGAAATACTATATCCTAAGTCGAGGCAATATTCACACCTTGAACTTGGGCAGTAAGAAAGCCAGTAAGGTCACTATCAAGCATAACTTCTATCGTCAACTACAGCCGGAATTTGAGCAGATGTTCGCCGAAGCTTGGGCCAATATGGAAGAGAATTTCTACAATGAAAACTTCCATGGCATCAACTGGAAAGCAACCAAAGACAAGTATGCCGCTTACCTTCCTCATTTGAATAGCCGTGGTGACTTGAGGACTTTGATCAATGAGATGCTTGGTGAGCTGAACACTTCTCACTTCGGATTTTCCAGCAATGGTCGAGAGGAAAGGGTCTTCTACGGCAGCCGGACTGCTACAAGTGGCCTAATCTTCGAAGAGGAAGATCCATACCGGGTCGCTAGAATCATCACAGATGGCCCTATGGACTATGCGGATAAGGGGGTAGCAACAGGAGACCGCTTGGTTGCGGTAGATGGTAAAAAGGTGCAGGCTGGTCAGAACCGAGAACATTATTTTGCGCAACCTGCGCTGGCCCAAGAAATGACGTTGACCTTTAGCCGACAAGATTCCACCTTTGACGTTCGCATTCACCCCATTTCCTACGGCGCACAAAGAAACCTGTTGTACGACGAATGGATTGCAGCTTGTCAGAAGCGTGTGGATCAAAAAACAAGCAACAAGGTAGCCTATGTACACATGAAAAACATGGGTGGTGGCCAATTACAACACTTCATGGAGGAGATGGTAAGCGATTGGTATCAGAAGGAGGCCTTGATCTTGGATCTTCGGTATAATACAGGAGGGAACGTACATGATGAAGTGCTACGCTTTTTATCTCAAAAGCCATATCTCAACTGGAAGTATCGAGAAGGAGCATTGGGCAATCAATCCAATTTTGGTGTATCTGGTAAACCCATTGTACTGCTCATCAATGAGCAAAGTTTGAGTGATGCAGAAATGACCACCGCTGGATTTAAACAACTTGAGCTAGGTAAGGTCATCGGAGCCCCCACCTACCGCTGGATTATTTTCACTTCCGGAAAGGGTTTAGTAGATGGATCATTCTATAGACTCCCATCTTGGGGCTGCTACACGCTAGATGGCAAGAACCTGGAGAAAACGGGTGTGGAGCCTGATATTTTGGTGAAAAATACTTTTGTGGATAGAATTAAGGGTAATGATCCACAATTGGATCGAGCTATCGCTGAGATTATGAAGTCGATGCAATAAATCTTGTTCTTCTCATCAAAGGGACCACGGCAGTCTGGCCGATTGAACCGATACCAGTCCTCCGTGGTCCTCTTTTCCATCCAAAAAATATCCTTTATAGTAAGTCTGAGCTGTAATAATTTTACCGGCGGGTAGACTTATTAGTCAAAGCATACTTTTTTTCGCACCTTTGCACCAAAACAATAACCGCAGAATCCATGCAAGATCTTTTATTAGTTATTGATTGGAAAGCTTCTCCAGAAATCGTCAGTATTGGTCCCATTACCCTTAGATGGTACGGTTTGCTCTTCGCCACCGGCTTCCTGCTCGGGCTGATGATTGTTACGCGTATGTTTAAAGCTGAAAAAGCGCCGGAGGAGTGGCTGGACAAGATCTTCATCTACATGATCGTGGGGGCAGTGCTGGGCGCGCGACTGGGTCATGTGTTCTTTTACGAGTGGGATTACTATTCTGAAAACTTAGTGGAAATCCCGATGGTGTGGAGAGGCGGATTGGCCAGTCATGGTGGGGCTATCGGAATCATCCTAGCACTGTATATTTTTTCCGTACGCATTTCTAAGCGCTCCGTGCTTTGGATTCTGGATAAAGTGGTAGTTCCAACAGCTTTGGCCGGATGTCTAATCCGTCTAGGTAACTTAATGAATTCCGAGATTGTGGGTAAACCCTCCGATGACCCTTGGGCCTTCAATTTCTTGAAAAACCCAGCGGTAGCAGGAACGCCCGTACACCCGGTGCAGTTGTATGAATCGGTCTGCTATATTTTATCCTTCTTTGTGCTGTACTATGTGTATTGGTTTACGGATCGAAAAGAGAAGCAGGGCTTCATATTTGGTTTATTCCTAGTATTAATCTTTGGCTTCCGACTGTATCTCGAGCAGTTTAAGCGCAGTCAAGGTGGGTTTGAGGCAGTGGTGGATAATGCTTTGAGCACTGGTCAATTACTAAGCATACCATTCATTCTGATCGGACTTTTCTTCATGTTCCGCCCAACGCCTACCAAGCGCGTACCTTAGAACGTGATTAAAGACGACTGTAGAGACTCCTTGAGTTTGACATAAATTTTGAACATCTGCTGTTAGGGCAGATGTTCAAAATTAAAATTACCGTTGCCAGCTTCAAGAGCGGGTGGCCGTCCCGTATTGTTTGAACGGAGAGAGTTTACGGGACAAGCGTTTTTTGGTTCCCTGTCTACCGACAGGTAGAGTTTTTGAGGTATTTGCAAACGCTCTTTGAGCTACTAGCTCAAACCTCCCAGAAAAATGAATAAGAGCCATCTTGTAAGCTATGCATGGTAGAGATTAAAGGTTTGATAAAGAGTGAGTTATGGCTTAGTTTTGCCTTCGGCGACTTCCTTTTTCAATCGAAAAAAAGGAAGCAAAATTCTTGGCAAAAAAACTCCTCCGTCAAACAGTTTTTTGCCAGCAACCCGCTCTAAGGAATGGCTAAATCTATTTCTAGATTATCATAAAATACTAAAGTCGAGCTTAGTGCTTTCACATAGACTTCCAAAATGAATCACTGCAAGGGAGCATTTTGGAAGTCTATGCCAATTACCCGCTGAGACTTACCCATTACTTAAGCCTCCTCGCCCGTTACCCCGTCTCCATGGCACTTCTGTTCTCTTAGGTCTAATTTGTTAATCGAACCTAAAGATCAGACCATTATGAAATGCCGAGACCTCCAAGATGTAGTACAAACTACTCGCAGCAACTATTCTGTAGAATACATCAATGAAAAGAAGCAAGAGCTCAAGGATAAGGGCCATTACAATCTAGTTTCTGAAGAAAGACAGAAACTCAGAAATGAGCGATTGAGAGAAGCCGAATCCGTATTTTCAACTACAGCAAAAGAACGGACATTGGGCTTAAATGATTTGGTGGATGTCAACTATCTTACTCGTGCGCTGAAAGCTTCAAAAGCCGTATGCAGAGTAATCATCCGTGATCAGAACTTTCGCGAAAGAGGGAGCGCCTCGGGCTTCAAAGTCTCCCCTACCCTTTTGCTGACCAATCATCATGTATTCCGGGATGCAGAGACTGCAGCTAATTCTTTGATCGAATTCGATTTCGAGTTGGACATGCAGGGCAACCCGAAAAACACCACTCGCTTCCAACTGTCCCCAGAACGCTTATTCATCAACAATGAAGCCCTGGATTATGCACTGGTAGCCATCAATCCCACCCCAGTATTTGGATCTGGTCAATTGTCCGACTACGGCTTTCTACAAATGAGTAATAAAATCGGTAAAATCAATCGTGGCGAATTCGCTACGATCATACAACATCCCTCTGGACAACCCAAACAGATTGCCTTGCGTGAAAATGAGGTGATCAATATCGAAGAGAATCAGCTCCTGTATCAATCTGACACCGCCCCGGGATCATCAGGGTCACCGGTATTCAACGATTCTTGGCAAGTAGTAGCGCTGCATACCTCAGGTATTCCGCGCACCAATGCAGCAGGGGACTGGCTCTTGAGAGACGGAAGCGTAGCCACGCCAGCAGATGATGATTCTGAAATAGATTGGATAGCCAATGCAGGGACCCGTGCTAGCATCATTGTCAATCATATATTAGCTACCTTGACCAACCGACGAGACCGAGAAGAATTCCTACAAGCTTCCATCGGAAATATGCCATTAGGTATAAACAGTCCATTATTTCCAGGAAGTCCTAATCCAGAACCAGTCGTAGCTCAACCTAAGCCTGCACCAGTTCATCATAACGATACCCAGAGGACGATCTACGTCCCCGTCACGATTTCACTCTCTATGGGGGAACCAGATACAAACGTCGACCATAAGTCTTTGGCGAGCCCGGCAATATTGCCCGCGGCGGGATTAGTAGGATCGGTAGAGAAGATGCCTTTCCATGATACCAACTATGAAACACGAACGGGATATGATCCGGACTTCCTCGGGATTGAAGTTCCGATGCCAAAGCGCATCAATTCCAGGAGTCTTTCTAAAATGGCTAATGGTGAACATATCATTCCCTATAAAAACTTCTCGATTATCAACAATAAGAGAAGAAGAATGGCCTTGTTGACTGCATCCAATGTCGATGCCAGCAGGGAAAAGAAAAGGCCAGAGCCAGGAAGAAGATATACGAGAGCAGCCTTAGGTGAAATGGGACCAAATGACCGAGAAGAATGGTTCATCGATCCTCGAATTCCCATAGAAGATCAACTATCCGATCAGTTTTACAGCCGTGATCGTCGATCCTTCGATAAAGGGCATATAGTCAGACGAGACGATGTTAACTGGGGAGATTCCTATGAGGCGGTCAAGATAGCCAATGGAGATACCTTCCACGTTACCAATTGCTCCCCTCAGGTTTTAGGATTCAATCGTTCAATATCTGGTGGAATCTGGGGAAGATTGGAGAACAGTGTATTGCGACAAGCCCGAACGGAGAAGTACTGTGTTTTCTCCGGTCCTTTGATGCTAGCTGATGATCCGGTCTTCCATGGGATCAATAATGATGAGCCCATTGAAGTTCAGATTCCTAGGGCCTATTGGAAGATTATCGTGGCGAGAACGCCAGAAGGAGACTTGCAAACGTTTTCCTTCTTATTGACGCAAGATCTTTCTCGCGTTGCTTTCGAATTCGATGTGGCAGAAGAATTTATTCCTTTCCGGATATCCGTGCAAGAATTGGAAGAGCGAACGATCAATATCGTTTTCCCAAGAGTTTTGAAAGACGCTGACCAATTTGCGGCACTTGATACACATCTGGAAGAAGTGAGCCTTACCGACCTAGAATAGATCATGTAATAGGACTATATCATTTGCTTAAGTGACCCAATGCGGGCGTTTAGTTAATCCTAAACGCCCCTTGCTTTTTACTCAAGACAATAAGTCCTTATATTTAATCCGTTTAAGGTGGTACGGATGCTAAAATGGTTTCGGCCTGGCCCCTATTTTAGACCGTACAGATGGTTCTTATACTAAAGGAAGACATATGAGTAAGCAGATAATTTTCACTTCTTTGATCGGCGCTCTGATCGCGTGCGGCAATCAGACCACTAGTACTCCCCCCGCACCTGTCCAATTGAACATGGTTCGCTTTGCTGAAATGCCAACGGATTATGAACTGGGTTATACGCTCACTGAACCAGATGGCACTTTCAAAATGCCTAAGAAGCTGGAAGAAATCTCTGGTCTAAGTATCAGCAGAGATGGATCTATGTTGATTGCCATCGAAGATGAAAATGGTAAAATCTACCTTATTGATAAAGAGACGGGGGAATTGGAAGAGGATTTCACGTTTTGGAAGCCAGGGGACTATGAGGGTGTAGAAGTAGTGGGTAGTGATATCTATGTGCTGAAGAGCTCCGGAACCCTATATCGGGTCAAGAATGCCGGTACCAAGGACCAAGAGGTAGAAAAGTTCAATGGCTTTTTAGATAGCGACAATGACGTAGAGGGCCTTACCTATGATCCTACCAAACACCGTCTACTGTTAGCTTGTAAGGGTAAAGGTGGCAAGGGAGCGCCATTTAGAGAAAAGAAGAGCATCTACGCCTTTGACCTGCAAACCCTAACTTTACAACCCAACCCCGTGTTTGTAATCAGTCTGAATGACATTCACGAGTATCTTTCCACGGCTCCAGCCATCCGCAAACTCAGCAAACTGGCGGAAATGTTTAAACCAGGCACAGAACTCACCTTTGCCCCATCCGGCGTGGCCATCCACCCAATCAGTGGAGATATCTTCGTGCTATCCTCAGTCGGGAAAGTGCTGATGATTATCAATCAAGAAGGGCAATTGTTACATATCGAAAAACTACGTAAAGAAGTGCATTCGCAACCCGAAGGTTTGTGTTTCGACCAAGATGGAACCCTGTACATTGCCAACGAAGGTAAAGGTGCTAGAGGCAGGATCTTGCGCTTCGATTATCACCAGCAGTAGACTGGACAAGGGGGAAAAGGATCATGGATATCACTACCGTACATGACAGCCTGATAGAGCAGGGCATTGCTACGCTCTGGCATGGCCAAAGTGATCAATTAGAACAGAAAGCCATCAGTCTTCCTTTTCTCCAACATGAAATAATTCTCAATCTTGGTGATACATTTGAGGTTAGCAAGGGACTTCAGGTAGATCGTTTGATCATTTCCCCGATTCAATCTGAGCGTTTTCAAACTTCGGTGAGTGGTAGGTATGAAACCCTTGGGATATTATTCGACCCCATTGGAATCTATTCTAACTTTGGCTTGAGCGTACGCGAATTTAGTCAGGCAAGTTCCTTGGATGATCTACTGTTTGGAAAAGCCAATGAACTATTGGATCGTCTCTCCGCTGCTACGGAACAAAAAACCAAACTTATTGCACTGGTTGACCTTTTCACCAGATACAGTGCTAGAAAACAGGTACCTGAGCTCGTGCATCAGTACTTCCAAAGCCTCCGCTCGAAAGGATCCACCCAGATACAACGACTGGCAAAGGACATCGACGTCAGCAGTAAACATCTACGGTCTTCTTTCAAAGATGTCGTTGGCATTTCTCCTAAAACACATCTTCAATTACTCCAATTGCATCAGGTCCTACAGGCCTTGGCCTATCGCCCCAATTGGAGTCTAACTGAAATCGCCCTGCGCAACGGCTTTTATGATCAATCTCATTTCATTCGTAAGTTTAGACAATTTGCGGGGATGACGCCCAGTGCATATCGTAAGCAAATTCAAGGGCAACAGCATCCTTTTCATCACACCTTGCTATCTGAATAGACCAAGGTGCGTTTTTTACAATTATTAGTCTGATAGAAGATGGATCTTTGCCGAAAAGAAATAAATGAAAAAAGTAAAACTCTATATCGCCATTAGTCTCGATGGTTATATCGCCCGAAAAGACGGATCTATCGATTGGTTAGAAGCCCTACCCAACCCCAATAAGATCGATTATGGATACATGGATTTCTACGAAAGTATTGATACCGTCATCATGGGGAGGAAAACTTATGATCAGATACTAGGTTTCGACGTACCCTGGCCGTACGAAAAATGCACTACCTATCTCGCCACCCGGGAGTCGGATTATACTCCACCAACTCCCCAGACTAAGGTGATCCAAGGTGAAATTGGTGCAGCTACGCGCTCTATTCTGCAAGAAGGCGGGAAAGATATCTGGCTAGTAGGCGGGGGGCAACTCGTGGCGTATTATCTCAACGAAGGCCTAATTGATGAAATGATGCTTTTCATCATTCCTACCATCATTGGGGAAGGCATCCCTTTATTTCCATCCCCTGTAAATGAAAGTAGCTTTAAGCTTCACAAAACCGAACATTATGAAACGGGGGCTGCTTTACTCCACTATACCAAAGCTTGAAAAGCAATAAATTCTCCATTTTTCAAACAATTCTGATAAATATGGGTACTGTATATAGATGCCGAGCTAAATAGGTCTAAGAAAATGGCCTTTTTAGTTGAATATTTAGGACAATTGCCTGAATATTGCAGTGCATTTTGAAACGCATTTTACGAACCTTTTTTACCTATCATATGAGTATTGTTGAAATGAAAGTCCCTGTGATCGGGGAATCAATTGCAGAGGTTACCCTTTCCCAATGGCTAAAAGAAAACGGAGAATACGTAGCGCTCGATGAGCCGATTTGTGAGTTTGAATCTGACAAGGCGACGCTGGAGTTTCCAGCTGAAGCCTCAGGAAAGTTGATCTACGTAGCTGCAGAAGGTGATGACTTGGAAATTGGTGCATTAGTGGCCAAGATCGACACCAGTGTACAAGCAGAGAATGGTGCTTCAGCTCCAGCCCCTGCGCCGGAGAAAGAGGCTCCGAAAGAGGAAGCCGCCGCTCCTAGCAGCCCTGCTCCAACTGCCGAGAAGACATATGCTAGTGGGACCCCCTCTCCTGCTGCTGCTAAGATCTTAAAGGAGAATGACATTGCTCCTGCTGCTGTGAGTGGCACTGGAAGAGATGGTCGCATTACTAAGAACGATGCCGTGCAGGCCGCTGCCAATAAGCCAGCTACTGCTGATCCAGCACCTGGAATAGGCGCCCCTGCTCCCACTCCACCAAGTCCTGCAGTAGCTTTCAGCCGCAATGAGACGCGTAAGAAAATGAGTCGGATGCGCCGGACGATCGCTACTCGTTTGGTTCAGGCCAAGAATGAGACGGCTATGTTGACCACCTTCAACGAGGTGGATCTGAAAGCGGTGATGGCGCTTCGTAAAAAATACCAAGAGAAATTCGTAGAAAAGTATGGCATCAAATTGGGCTTCATGTCTCTGTTCGCCAAAGCTTGTGCTAAGGTATTGATCGAAATGCCAGACGTAAATGCCTTCATCGATGGCAATGAAGTAGTATACCATGACTACGCCGATATATCAATCGCCATTTCTACGGATAATGGATTGGTAGTACCTCCGGTACACAATGTGGAATCCTTGAACTTCGCAGAAGTAGAATATAAAATCAAAGAATTGGCTGGTAAAGCCCGTAACGGAAAGTTGACCTTGGAAGAAATGCAAGGCGGTACTTTCACGATTACCAATGGCGGGATCTTTGGTTCTTTGAATAGTACGCCCATCATCAATCGACCACAGTCTGCCATCCTAGGGATGCACGGTATCCAAAACCGCCCCGTAGCCATTGATGGCGAGGTGGTGATTCGCCCGATGATGTATCTGGCACTGTCTTATGATCACCGTATCATCGATGGTAAGACTTCTGTAACCTTCTTGGTGAAGGTGAAGGAGTTGTTGGAGGATCCTGTGAAATTGTTATTGGACTTATAGTCTGATTCTATATAGTTTTTTGGGAAGCGCCTTGTCAGTTATTTCATGCTGGTAAGGCGCTTTTCTTTTGCTATTCTAGCATTTTCTAAGTCTACGCTTACGTACCTGTTTGTAGTTCTCCTGTATTTCAGGGCTTTAATTGCCTTCGGCGACTGACTTTCTTACAATCGCCTAAGAAAGTCAGCAAAGAACGCTTGGCAAAAAGAACTCGTCCCTCGAACAGTTTTTTGCCGGGCCTACGCGCGCTCTAGGTAGGACTGCGGACTCACTCCTCTCATTTCGAGTGATTGTTTTTTTAGTGTCTAGATAAGCTGAATTTGCCTGCAAAGTTTTTTCTTATATACTTTCTTTCTCGAATTCTATTACTGCCTTCAGTGCCTGACTTTTAAATGTCATTATACCCGCTTCTAGGTCGGCTTGGGCCGGAGCTCAAAAAGCTGTGGCAAAAAGAAACCTGCAAAGCCTGTTGAGTAATCAACTCAAGCTCAACGCATCAAACAATGTTTTGCCAGGCCACGCGCGCTGGGTTGGCCTCCAGGTTCACTCCATTGTGGGGGGAGGAGGTACTGGTTGTGCTGGCGAAGTTTAGGAAAAACGGCCTTATTCATTTTAGGACTTTTTCTTCGTACGCTAACACTTCCGAAGTTTCCTCCAGTCTTGGCCGGGCAAAACTTCGGAAGTGTTAGCTGCAGTCATGATTTTTCGGCTCTTTTTTATCACAGAAAAAAGAACGAAGTCCATTACTTTGACTATACATCAGAAAAAACAATCTTTGTCCTATCAACAAATGAATAGCTGATGGTATTCTGTCGGCAAAGCAAACCAGACCACTATGACCTTAGAAGAACTATTCCAACGATTAGCAGATAATCCAGCTTACATTCTTTTCTATTTCGCCATCATTCCTTTTGCCGCTCTGTTAGCCGGATGGTTGAGCAAAGGAGAAGGCCATCTGTCGCCTTGGAAGTATCTCTATTCGGCACTAATCTTCTTGGTGAGTGTCCCTGGCATATTTGCGGTGACCTTGAGCGTCTATTTCTTCTTATTTGAAAAGCGGCCTATCCTGCAGACGGATGTATACACGCAAATCATCCCCGTTCTTTCAATGGTGATTACATTGCTCACGATTAAGCGGAATGTCAATCTGGATTACATCCCGGGTTTTGATAAACTATCTGGATTAATCACGATGATCACGGCATCCTTAGCCATCATGTGGTTCATTGACCGCACTCGAATTTGGGTGGTTTCCTTCGTACGATTTGAGGTGGTAATTGGCATTTTCATTTTGTTATTAATTGTAATTCGCTTTGGTTGGAAAAGGATCCTTGGCGGCAGCAATTCTTAACTCTTTAACAGCAGCATTCCACTGAACATATAACAATTTGACATGAGAGATAAGCTTCGATGCATGATTTGGTTCTCCCTAGTGGCACTAGTAGTGTTTCTACCTTTTTCCGACACTATGGGGCAGTCCAAGGCATTAATTGATTCTACGAATTTGTTCAAACAATTGCTACCCGACTTGCCACTTACAAAAGTGAAGAGTCGTGGCGTGTCGGCCGCTAGAAGCCATTACGAGGTCTCCTTTGACTTTGAGGCGGAAACAATGACGGTTGAAGATCAAAGGCAATTGGTAAGAAATGGAGAGAAAAGCGAAAATGATGGTTACATCATCACCATCCCAATGGGTGACCTTCATAGAGATGGTATCCTATTGATCAAGGATGACACCAAAGGATTATTCAATCTAAGCATCTTAGCTACCAATAATGATAAAGCCTTCACAGTGGCTCCGCAACTGGCCAAGGGAGGAAATTTAAGTTTTCCGCAGGATCGCTTGCTACTTGGCCCCTGGTCTAGTTCGGCCCCTGGTATTGAAGCCCAACTAGAGCGCGTAAGGAGTTTACTGAGCTGGATTGCCAAGAAGGAAGGGACCAAAAGAAAGAAATTCACGCCAAGCTTCGAGCGTGAAGATACCAAGGTATATGCCACCAAGGCCACTAATGCCAGTGCTATGAATGCCGGCTCTAAAGCCTCTCCCAGATCCGCCTTACCGATTGAAAGAATGGATCAGCCACCGCTCTTTCAAGAGGCGCAGCAATTGGAGGATATAGCCCCTGCCGTAGAAGCTTATATCCTAGAACAAGTAGCTGCTAAAGATATACAGCTAAAGTTCGCTGTACAGGGTCGCTTCATTGTGAACGAGTCCGGGCAGGTGAGTTTTGTCAGAGTCGATTTTGCGATGGACAAGGGGGCTCATCAACTCATCGAAAGAATTTTGAAAGAGATGCCTACTTGGAAAGTGGGCTCACATGAGGGTCGAACACGCAGTGCACTTATTCCCTTCGCCTTAAAAGCAAAACAGTAGCTTCAACTGAAAGTAGAAGCTACTGGCATAAAGGAATTTTAGAAATAGGTTTTATCTTAAATAACAAAAGATAGCCGGAGCTATTCTATTGTATCAAAACACATACGTAGGGGAAAATTGGAAATGTCCAGGGATTGGATATGGGATAAATTGAAAGGGATTCTAAAAGCTTAGACTGGGGAAAAAATGGGAGCAGCGGACTAAAAAGTTTTCATTGGTTCTTTGGGTAAAATTCTTTTGGTTTCCTGGGTTGAACGCCCACTGCTCCAGATTGCTTTCAGTTGGTAGTTGGGGTATTGGGGAAATATAGTCTTTGGTCTACTTGGGTATTTATTTGGTTTTTTGAGTTTGTGAGTGTTTGTTTATTTTCTTTGGTTAGTACAAATATAGGCGGGGTTGAGGCCCTTTTCAACCAGAATGTAGTGAAGTGGGAATTCTTGGTAGTGAAGTGGTATAAAGGGGGGACTGAACTGGAAAAGCCTGTTGTGAACTGGAAAAAGAAGCTTTCGATCTCATAAAAAAAGGGGCACCTGCAAGCAGGTACCCCTTTTGTATTCTCATTCTGTGTGTGCTTAAGAAAGTTGGCTAACCCCTTGTACCAATAGCGAGATTTCATCATTCAACACTTCAATAAATCCGCCACCAATCTGAAAAGTGATGCTGCGTCCCTTATCAGAGATGCTCTCGATATTTCCTTTCTCCTCATTATACACTTTGTGCTCCCCTTCGGCAGTCAAAAGTGTAACTTGTCCAGCTTCTAAGGAGGATACGATAGGCGCGTGTCCCTTTAGTACTTGAAACTGCCCAAGCGTACCAGGCACTTTCACTGAAGTAACACTACCTAAAAAAACTTCCTTATCTGGGGTCAAAACCGAAATATTCATATTTGCTCTTTATTTAGGTAGAAGACTATCCCGAACTTAGTATCAAAGACAGTCTCCCATCACTAAGTCTTCTAATGATTATCCTTCAGCTTCAGCAAGCATTTTCTTACCTGCTTCGATCGCATCATCGATGGTACCTTTCAAGTTGAAGGCCGCTTCTGGATACTGATCTACTTCACCGTCCATGATCATGTTGAATCCACGGATTGTTTCTTCGATAGAAACCATCACACCCGGTGTACCTGTAAACTGCTCTGCTACGTGGAAAGGCTGAGAAAGGAAACGCTGCACACGACGAGCTCTGTGTACCGCTTGCTTATCTTCGTCAGACAATTCTTCCATACCTAGGATCGCGATGATATCCTGCAATTCGTTGTAACGCTGCAAGATGTTCATTACACGTTGAGCAGTATCGTAGTGCTCATCACCCAAGATAGAAGGCTCTAGGATACGGCTGGTAGAATCCAATGGATCCACCGCAGGATAGATACCCAAAGAAGCAATTTTACGACTCAATACTGTAGTTGCATCCAAGTGAGCGAAAGTTGTCGCAGGAGCAGGGTCAGTCAAGTCATCCGCAGGTACATATACCGCCTGTACAGAGGTAATAGATCCTCGCTTAGTAGAGGTAATACGTTCTTGCATCAAACCCATCTCCGTTGCCAAGGTTGGCTGGTAACCTACCGCAGAAGGCATACGACCTAGAAGGGCAGATACCTCAGAACCGGCCTGAGTAAATCGGAAGATGTTATCGATAAAGAAAAGGATATCACGACCGCCAGTTGGATCACTTAGATCACCATCACGGTAGTATTCAGCAATCGTCAAACCAGACAACGCCACTCGCGCACGTGCACCAGGAGGTTCGTTCATCTGACCAAATACGAAAGTTGCTTTGGAAGTCTCTAGTGTTTTCGAATCCACTTTACTCAAATCCCAGCCACCAGCTTCCATACTGTGCAAGAAGTCCTCACCGTAGTTGATGATACCGGCTTCCAACATCTCACGCATCAAGTCATTCCCTTCACGTGTACGCTCACCGACACCAGCGAATACGGAGATACCATCGTATCCTTTCGCAATATTGTTGATCAATTCCTGGATCAATACGGTTTTACCTACACCAGCACCACCAAACAACCCAATCTTACCGCCCTTAGTATAAGGAGCGATCAAGTCGATTACTTTGATACCTGTGAAAAGAATTTCTTTCTCCGTAGAAAGATCTTCGTAGGCAGGTGGTTTACGGTGAATAGGAGCCGCATTTTCTTTAGAAACAGGACCGATACCGTCGATAGCCTCTCCTACTACGTTGAACAAACGTCCTTTAATGGCGTCTCCCGTAGGCATGGAAATAGCTAGACCAGTGTCTTCTACTTTAGTTCCTCTGGTCAATCCGTCAGTAGAGTCCATGGCAATAGCCCGAACGCTGTCTTCTCCCAAATGCTGCTGTACCTCAAGTACCAACAATTCCCCGTTAGGACGCTTAATCTCAAGAGCATTTAGAATTTCAGGAAGTTTGGATCCCTCTTGGGAGAAGCTTACGTCAACTACAGGCCCAATCACCTGTTTTACCAGACCAATATTTGCCATAATTATATTATTAAGATTGAATACTTAGTAACATAAATTTCCTTGGTTTACGGCGACATCTTTTAAACAGCTTCTGCGTTGCTCGTCGGTCGTGTAGCTCAGGCTATACTCCCTCCTCGCGCCTTGATTCTGTTCAACATCTATTCCCCATAATTCCAATCAATTTATATTACAAAGTATTGATGGTTGTCAAAAATCGTCGCAAAAATAGCGTTTTCGTTTGATTATCAAAAGAAAAATGAATTTTCTCACTATCAGTTTTATGTAAAAAAACAAAGAGAATCAAGGACTTAGTGAATAGAAGAGATCGATATGTGAGAGGGCGAAAAAGGATTGTCCATGGGCTTGCCACAAAGAAGAAGATTATTCGGCTTTTGTGATTGAATAGAGGATTTTGTATGCCGCCTTTACGATCCGGAAAAGAAGGCGTAAAGTGCGCAGGCTTCGGAAGTTTTTCAGAAGATTGCGATGCAGCTAAGACTTCGGAAGTGGGTTGGTCGATATTTTGGCCATTCGAAAGTTTAATGTTCTCCAAAAA
>CAJXPD010000066.1 GCA_913057785.1 uncultured Lewinella sp.
AGCCAGATAGACCTGTCCGGTGGCCAGACGGAACCACAAAAATATCAGCGAAGGATAATGGCTACTGATTCTGGCTGATTAAAATAGCCTCATGTTCCTCAATATACCCCACGCTGCTAATGATGACTTCGTCTTTGGCCTTTAGGCCTTTACTTATTAAAAGCCGGTCTCCCCGAATTCGATGAATCTCAACCGGCACTTTCTTTGCTTTGCCATCCTCAGCCAAAAAGATCTCACCGCGCTTAGCATCCGCCTTAATCAAAGCATCGATTGGAATCTCTATCAAGGCTGTCTTGGCAGGTGCTTCTATTTCGACCGTTCCAATGAATCCAGATAATAGTTTTTTGCCCTGGGGATCGACTTCGATCTCCACTTCATAGGTATTGGTATAGGGATCAGCGATACTAGCTATTTCTCGAATGGTGCCATCAAAAGTTGTGGCTCCATGCGCATCAAATTCCACACTGGCCTTATCCCCTAAATTGACATGAATGATATCTTTATCCGTGAGGTTAACCCGGATGACCATGGCTTTATCCTTGGAACCAAAATCAAAGATCGGTTTGCCGGGATTTGCGAGTTCATTAGCTTCTGCGTGTTTGCGCAAGATCACTCCTCGGGAGGGTGCTGTTATTCTAGAATATTTGAGATTAAACTCCGCCATAGTCACATTGCGGTTATTGAAGGCTAGGCCCTTCTCCGCCGCCTGCAATTGATTCTTGGCGTTGTCTAGTTGTACTTCCGCATTCTCCAACTGCTCCAGTGTAGCTACACTGTCTTCGTACAATGCTTTTGCATTTCGATAGTCTCTCTCCGCCAGTTTCACCGCCAGTTGAGCATTTTCAATATTGATGGCTGCCTGTTCCTTTCCTAGTGTGGCTTGCTGAGTTTGCGCTCTGATTTCAGAGAGGTCTAATTCAGCGAGTAACTGTCCTTTTCGAACCTGCTGACCTTCCTTGACATAAATCTTCTTAATGATACCACCGGTCTTGAAGCTCAATTTGCTTTCTTCACTTGAAGCCAATTTCCCGGTAGCAAAGATGAATTCTTCAAAATCAACAGACTCAGCGCTAAAGGTTTCTACCTTCCGAGGAGCTTTTTCTTCTTTCGCTGCACTGGATGCATCTTTTCCACCACAGGCAATCAATAGTATACTTAGAGAGAATAAGGAGAGAATGTTCTGTACGTTTTTCATTGATAAGATCATTGTTAACATGAAATGCGCAAGGGTGGAGAATAGAAATTATAATTATCATCTAAACTTAGCTATCCTCCACCGCAAACGCCCAGATAATTGAACTTAATAGGTCTCTTTCGTGGCTTATGGGGCGCGCTTGCCTACTTGGGCAATACTATTTTGTTATTTGAACCCGTAGGTACCAGCTGCTCTTTCCAATTCTGCAATTCGAATTTGGTAGTCGAATTGTGCTATGATGGATTGTTGCTGTGCATTGGTCATTTGAGTACGTGCATTGGTGAGTTCAACCTGATTGGCTTGACCAATGCTGTATTTTTTGGCTACTAATTTGTAGGCTTCTTTCAAGGCTTTGACCTGTGCCTCCGCTAATTCGACTTGCTTAACAGCCGCCTCCACTTCGTGGAAGGCACTGATGGTTTGCAATCCAATTTGCTGTTGCACTTCCAGTTTTCTTTGGGCTAACTCTTGCTTCTCGATCTTTGCCTGCTGTACTTTTGGCTTATTGCTTCGGTCAAATAAATTCCAGCTCATTACTACAGATCCCATAATGTAGTCACTATCCGCATCCAAGTTATAATCCACACCCTGCACACCGTAGTCCACAACTAAGTTGACCTGCGGCAACATATTCCCTTTATTGAGTTTGATCTTGTTATCGGTGGCGGATAGGAAGTAATTCATCTGCTGGATCTCCTCTCTTCTAGCAGTAGCGTCCTTGACCAATGCTGCCCGATCTGCAACAGCTACCGGGTTGATACTAGATTCTTGAAGATTAATATCACGCTCAAATTCTTGATTCAATAAAAAGTTGAAGTAGGACTTAGCGATCTTTTCATTCTTCTGTGCGTCAGTTAAGTTTTGTTCCACTTCCTTGACTTGGGCTTGCGCTGCGTATACCTCATCGATGGTCACTTTATGATTTCGATGTAAGCTTTCACTCGTCCGCAGATTTTCATTCACAAGCAGCATTGTATTTTCATATAAATTCACTGCTTCCACCGCCTTTGCGTAATTGTAATAGGCGGTTTTAACCTCTTTGACTAACTCCCTTCTATATACATCAACCCCAATACGCTCAGATTCAGAAAGATTGGCCTGGATTCTTTGGTTTTGAATAATAGCGGCATTGAAGAGCGGCATAGCCGCCCGGAAAAAGGTCTCTTGTTCACGTCTTCTCAAGAAGTTTTCCGACTCATTCTCAATGGTCGGATATACTGGAATATCAGGATATGCGGGATTGGCATCGTTGGCCAAATCATTGATAAGGTTTAAATTTTGGTAGATCGGATTGACCAAGTCACCGATAGGAAGGATAATAGCTCGACCACCCTCTGCCATAGAATAGCGCGCTTCTAAAGA
The DNA here is from genome assembly GCA_913057785.1 of uncultured Lewinella sp. GTDB lineage: Bacteria > Bacteroidota > Bacteroidia > Chitinophagales > Saprospiraceae > DT-111. The sequence goes on from CAJXPD010000066.1 coordinate 2,558, forward strand.
TAATTTAGGAACAAACATCGCTTTAGCTTCTTTAAGGGCTTGAAGACTTCTTTCGTAGGAAAGGTTCTTTTGCTGAAGTGCCACATTGTTGTTCAGCGCTTCTTGGATATAGGTATCCAACTTAGAAGATTGTGCATTGATCTGACTAGCGAACACTAGTAGAAAGAAAAGCAAGGCAGTCGGGTGATTAATTTTCATCAGTAATTTTTCTAAAACCTTTTTGGAACACTATTTGGGAAAAGGCGGACTTTGGAAGGAGCATTCTTTCGTCACCCCCACTGCTACACCTTTATTTATACCTCTAAATTCCGGGTATTGCCGTCATCATTCCACCCGAAATCTTTGAATCGTCTAAAATCAGGGCTGAATCGTGCAATGGTCTATTTGAATTGCCAACGGAAATATTGTGGTACAAAAAAGCGGTAAAGTGGAGTGCGGAGCGTCCGAGAATGGCATAAATCGGGAAGTCGGACGGGTTTTCACCCCTCCAGATGGACTTTTAGAGACTGGGTAAATGGATGATCTTCTATATCTGCAACATAGATCACCCCGAATTCATTTCTCAAAAGGCGGTGGGTTTCCTCCTTTAATTGATCTTGATACTTACCATCTTTCTCCTGCAGTTCCACCCACAGTACATAAGCAAGGTTCTCATGCTCATAAATGCAGTCCTCTACTTTGGTCCAGAAGAATCGGTCTCCGATGTAAAAGGGTAGTCGTAGATATAGAGGTCGAAGCCAGCGATAGATGAAGCTTTTTTGATAGTAGGTCGTGATAGCATCGATCGCAAGCAAGGTATCAGATACTTTCTCACTGAGTGCTTGGGCGAGTTCGGTAGCGGGTTTGGGTTGTGGGTAAATCGCTTCTCCGGTATTCTGGTGAAAGCGGGTTCGGTAATTCTTCACTTCAAAAAAAGCAACCAAATTTTCCTTCAAGTTCAGAGCAATGAAATCTATCCCCTTCAAACCTTTTCCGCTAAGCCCCCTATAATAGCGATGGCTATCATACTTCTTGACGACCCAGTCGCGGCTGAAGTTAAATTGCAATCCACTTTCTAGAAAACTTCTCATGAGAGATTTTGTCCGGCGATGGGAAATTGACGCATTTGCCGCACGTATTCACTTGGCGTCTGTTGGGTGAACTTCTTGAAAATCGCATTGAAAGTAGACTTCGAGTTAAATCCTGCCTCAAATGCTAACCCAAGGAGCGTAAAGTGTTCCAATCGATTATCGAAGATCAACTGCTTGAATTCTTCCACTCGATAAGAGTTAATGAAATCGAAAAAGTTGAGTCCAAGCTGATCATTGATCACTCGAGATAAATGATTGATCGGAATTTCCGTCCGGTGTGACAATTCAGCTATCGTTATCTTCGGTTCGAGATAAGGCTTTTCTTGCAACATAAACTGGCGTATCTTCTCCAGGTAAATGTCAGCCTTTTCTTGTGGCAGTCCAGCCGTTACAGCTGCTATGCCCTCTTCTGTCTCCAAAGGAGCATCGACAAACACCGAGTGCTCTCGTAATCCATAGATCCCTAGATAGAATATTCCTAACATCAACACCATAAAACTCATCTGCATACCAGTGGTTGGCAATAGGGAAAACCAATAATTGCCCATCACCTCAAATAAGACAAAGGCACTCCAGGCAGCTAACTCTACCCAGAAAAAGCGATTGAGCCACTCCAAACGGACATCCTCTATGTAAGAGAACTTAGTCAAAATGTACTCATCATGCTGCCGTAGCAATTGGTAGGTTTTGAATAGATAATAAGGGAATACTCCAAAGAATAGTCCATAGTAGATGGCATCAAACCACAAGGGGTGATCATTCATCATGATCCCTTTACAAATTACCAACTTTTCAGCAGCGGGTAAGGCATACATATTCACAGCAAGCACTACGTAAGCCAAGGCAAAAGGCAGGAGGTGTACACCGAATTTCTTCCAATCCCATTCAAAACGATTCTCCAGCTTGGCCCGCACGTAGAGATAAAAAAGAAAGGCACCCAGGTATCCCAAGACATAGGCATGTATGGGTAAAGTGGGAAAGAATTGCATCAGCTCATTACTGTAACAGTAAAGAATGGCAATCACGAACATCAAACTCAGTTCCAGTGCTAAGATTATATCTGCTGTTTTACGGTTTTTTTTCAAACTCAGTAGCAGGGAGAGTACAAGGGCTTGAGAAATCCCGACCGTGATAAGGATCTGGATAAACATAGGTGTCTTTGAGTTGATGGAAAAAGAGATTTTGAAGTTGTCTAAAGTTGTCCTGATGAATGCCTTACAGGTCTTTGGTTTCGAATACTTCAGCTCTTTATCGACCCGCACATTACATGTATGAATCTCAAAAGGAGCCTCGTCTTCAAAATCAATCTCTTATAATTCATCTCAACACAAAACCTTAGACCCTCAATCGCAAGTTAGGGTATCTAATGAACAAAAGAAATAGTAAAAAGATGTACACCGAAAATCAAATTGACTTTTCTTCTATCTATTTCCATGCTCTACAGAGCCTATCGTTGGTCAAGTAACACTGCTTTCTTAGCAGCAGTTCCTCAAAAAGCATCGTTTTATAGGAGATTATGATCTCAAGGTCAGTTAAACCCTACTTTCTCGCTAACAACGCTTAGCTGAACGCCTTGAATTATCAGCTTACAAACATTAGCTACAATGAGTTATCGCACCCTAGCCATATTTATCTTGATCACTTTCCCCTTGTACTGTTTAGCTCAGAAAAATTCAGTGGAAGTTGGTGTCGGAATGGGCAATGTTACTAACGGTGAACATCGATTGGGAAAAGCAGAAGTACACTTCAGCCTCTTACGTGATCTGGCTTTTGGTCAATTGGGAGTAGACTTTGCTTCTGGCGGGAATTTTATTCCTGGCGAAAGTGGGACATCAGAGGACAATCGGGACATCCTATCAGCTAAGGATGCTCGCTTTTCCTCCATATCTCTTCTATTCCGCATACCTGTTCACGGGCCGCTATTTGTTGAACCCAGGCTAGGATATGCCTCCTTAAGTACCTTTGTCCACACCGATGACCAGCGTAAAGTAAGGCAAGCTAACTTCAGTGCAGGCCTCGGGTTTGGGGCATCCTTAGGTGGGTTGCGTCTTTCTCTCCGATATCAGCACTTGGGGAAGACGGCTGACTTTAGTGGATTCAGGGGGTCAACAGAAGTAATCTCTCAATCAGCGCCTGTTTCTATCTTACTCTTAAGTATGTCTTACAGCTTCAGGCTTTGATTTGTTGATTATGTCGCAGATAAGATTAGGATAGGCGTGCGTTGCAATTAGCCCCAAAAAGAAACATCCCGTATCCTGCTTCAGGATACGGGATGCACTCGCAAAATATATCGCTAATTATGGTTGATCTAAGCACTTTCCAGGGCTGCGGCACCACCAACGATCTCCAAGATCTCTTTGGTGATCACCTCCTGACGTGCTTTGTTGTAAGTGATCTTCATTTCTTTCAGTAGTTCTTCGGCATTCTCCGTCGCCTTATCCATCGCCGTCATACGAGCACCATGCTCGGAAGCATGCGTATCCAATAAGTACTTGTAAAACTGTGTTTGCAAGATACTGGGTACTAGGTGACTCAATAATCCTTCTTTACCTGGTTCGAAGATATAATCAGCTTTCGCATTTCCACCACCCTCATTCTCAATCTTAGCTACCGGCAAAAACTGCTCTGCCTCTGCGAACTGCATGGCTGCATTCTTGAATCGGCCGTAGGAAACATCGATCGCATCGAATTCCTGGTCTTGGAAAGACTTCATCAGCCCCTGTGCCACCGTAGCAACATTATCAAAGCTTAGATCATTGAAGATCTCCATATGGTCTTTGATAAAGTTAAGATCTGGGTAGCGGTTCTTGAAGTAATCAAAACCTTTCTTTCCGATAAACATTACAGACAAATTACCATTGGCTCTTTGCTCTGCATATTTATTTTCCACTAATTCGATCGCTGCTTTAGATACATTCGCATTAAAAGCACCACACAAACCTCTGTTGGAGGTCACTACCACGATGCACGCCTTATTTACGGGTCTTTCTGTACCAAATTCGGTATCCACATCACCATCTAGGTTAGATAGGATATTACGCAGCATTTCATTTAGCTTATCTGCATAAGGGCGCATCTGCTGAATAGCCATTTGAGCCTTACGCAGTTTTGCCGCAGATACCAATTTCATTGCATTAGTAATCTGCTGCGTATTTTTTACCGATTTAATTCTATCCCGTACCTCTTTTAAGTTGGCAGCCATATATTAAGGAGTTTTCTGAAGACTGATATTGAACAATAGATACTTTCAAATAGCAGCCTTCAGATAGCCATTAACTACTTACGATTTATACTGTGCCGTCATTTCTGCGGCCAATTTTTCCAAAGCTGAAGTCGCTTCTGGAGTCAACTTACCAGACTTGAAAGTCTCTAACACCTCTGGGTGTTGTTGCTCTAAGTTGGTCAAGAAAACGCTCTCAAATTCACGTACCTTCTCTACAGGTACGCCGCTCACAAGTCCCTTTGTACCCAAGTAGATGATGGCTACTTGTTTTTCAACCGTTACCGGAGAGTACTGAGGTTGCTTCAAGATCTCCACGTTGCGCTTACCTTTTTCAAGAATAGCAGTGGTAGCCGCATCAAGATCAGAACCGAATTTCGCGAAAGCTTCCAATTCACGGTACTGGGCTTGGTCAAGCTTCAAGGTACCCGAAACTTTCTTCATCGATTTGATCTGAGCACTACCCCCTACACGGGATACTGAGATACCTACGTTAATCGCTGGTCTTACACCCGCGTTGAATAGGTTAGATTCCAAGAAGATCTGACCGTCAGTAATCGAAATTACGTTGGTTGGGATATAAGCAGAAACGTCACCGGCTTGGGTCTCAATGATCGGAAGAGCAGTCAAAGAACCGCCACCTTTCACCAATGGGTTTCCGTCGCTATCTTTTGCATTCTTCAATGAATCAGGCAAGTCATTCATGTCTCTTGCGATCTCATCGTTAGCGATGATCTTTGCTGCACGCTCTAACAAACGAGAGTGAAGGTAGAATACATCACCAGGATAAGCTTCACGACCTGGAGGACGACGCAACAATAGAGATACCTCACGGTATGCTACCGCTTGCTTAGATAGATCATCATAAATGATCAAGGCAGGACGTCCTGTGTCACGGAAATATTCTCCGATCGCAGCTCCAGCAAATGGAGCGTAGAACTGAAGTGGCGCTGGATCAGCGGCAGAAGCAGAAACGATTACAGTGTAATCCAATGCTCCGTTCTCTTCCAACGTCTTAGCCACCTGTGCTACAGTAGAAGCCTTCTGTCCAGATGCTACGTAGATACAGAATACAGGCTCACCTCTATCGTAGAATTCTTTTTGGTTGATGATCGTATCCAGAGCGATAGCTGTCTTACCCGTCTGACGGTCTCCAATGATCAACTCACGCTGACCTCTACCGATTGGAATCATCGCATCAATTGCCTTGATACCTGTTTGCAAAGGCTCGTTTACTGGCTGTCTGTAGATTACACCTGGAGCTTTTCTCTCCAATGGCATCTTGTACTTCTCACCTGAAATCTCTCCTTTACCATCAATAGGCTCACCTAGTGGGTTAACTACCCGTCCTACGAAGCCTTCACCTACACTTAAAGAGGCAATTGTTCCTGTACGGTGTACTCTAGATCCTTCGCGAATACCATCGCCAGGTCCCATCAATACAACCCCTACATTATCCTCTTCCAGGTTCAGTACGATAGCTTGCACGCCGGTTTCAAACTCTACCAATTCACCAGCTTGTGCATTGGTCAAGCCATATACGCGGGCGATACCATCACCCACTTGCAAAACGGTGCCGTACTCTTCTAATTCTGTTGCAGAAGAAAAGCCAGACAATTGTTGCTTGAGTATCGCTGATATTTCATCAGGTTTTACATCAACCATAATTCTTTAGAATTTACGTTTAGCGATTTATTATCAACGGGCCATGATCATAGAGATATACTTGTTATCTCTAAAGCCCTTCTTAAGTTCATCCAATTTATTTGCCACACTGGCATCATAGATGTTGTCCTCAAACTCGATGATGAATCCACCAATTAGTTCTGGATCAACTTCTACTGTCATTTCTACTTGATCATCCGTAACCGTACTTTGTACCAACTTCTCCTTGATCGAAGCCAAAGCCTCGTCGCTCAATGGGGAAGCTGTTGTCAATCTTACGGTAGAAATGTGCTTCAACTTTTTGTACTGCGAAAGAAATTCCACAGCTATATCAGCCAAATAAGACTCACGGCCCTTGTTAATAAGGATATTAAAGAAAGCCATGGTTAGCTCATCGTATTTGCCTTCGAACAAAGCCTTGAAAATCTCCTGCTTCTTACTCGTACTTACGATTGGACTCTTCGTCAATAGCTTGAACTCTCTATGCTTCAATACCTCACGGAAACTATTAACATCCTCCAGGATACGATCCAACTTGTTTTGCTCAACTGCTAAGTCGATAAGAGACTTGGCATACCTTGAAGCTATTCTTTGTACGGACATAGTTTAATATTACTAGTTGAAGGTCTTTCTAATTCAGATTCACTACACGGTATGATGGGATAACCCTTCACACCATACAGTACCAACGACTGCTCTAGTTCAATTTGATCTCGTCTACCAAAGACTTCACATAGCCTTCCTTCGCAGCGTCTCCACTCAATTGCTCACGAAGGATCTTCTCGGCAATTTCAATCGAGATGTTTCCAACTTGGTTTTTCAAGTCAGTAACAGCAGCCATTCTTAGGTTTTCGATATCATTCTTGGCATTGGCAACAATCTTCTTCGCTTCTTCCTTTGCTTTCTCCTTAGCCTCAGCAATAATTGCCTGTTTAGCTTCCTTAGCTTCCTTCAAGATCTTAGCTCTTTCTTCACTAGCTTGGGCCAATAGCTTTTCATTCTCTGCGTTCAGGTTAGCCATTTCTTCTCTAGCACGCTTAGCCTCATCCAAAGAGTTCTGGATATCGTCTTCACGAGCTTTCAATGCTTGCTGGATTGGCTTAAAAGCATATTTAGCCATCAACCACCAGAAAACAGAGAAGATCAACACCGTCCAAACAAACAAACCTGGTTCAGGACGAATTACAGAGAAATCAGCAAGAAATAATAGATCAGTCATTATTGAATTCTTTTACACGCACTTCGGCGTTTATACAACTTCATGGACTCTAATTTAGCCCACTGAGATTTTTTTGCTGAGAACTGAGCCAAACAACCAACCGTTGTCGAGCTCAGTTCATATGCCTTTTGGCAGATCGTTCTTATCCTACGAAGAAAGAAAGGATAATCGCGATCAAAGCTGCACCCTCTACAAGGGCAGCCATCAAGATCATGTTAGAGCGGATGTCACCAGCTGCATCTGGCTGACGAGCGATAGCTTCCATGGCTTTAGAACCAACGTTTCCAATACCAATGCCAGCGCCGATTACGGCTAGACCTGCTCCAATTGCTGCTAAAGTACCAGTCATGATAACTTTGTTTATATAAAAGATTAATGATGTTCTGCTTCGTGGTGGTGATCCTCAATTGCTGCTCCGATATAAGAAGCAGTTAGGATACAGAATACGAAAGCTTGAATGAAAGCCACCAACAATTCGATTGCCATCATAAAGAGGGTCAAAGGAACTGCGATGAAACCACCTAGTACTGATCCTCCAATACTCTCTCCCGCTTGTCCGAATACGAAGATCAAACTCACAAAAATGATAATTACGATGTGTCCCGCTGTGATGTTGGCAAAAAGACGCAACATCAGCGTTAAGGGCTTGATGATAAGTCCCATCACCTCCACAGGTGTCAAGATCGTCTTTACCCAAGCCGGTACACCTGGCATCCAGAAGATGTGCTCCCAGTAATGTTTGTTACCGCTAAGGTTTGTCACAAAGAAGGCGAACAAGGCCAACACCATCGTGACGGCTAGGTTACCCGTTACGTTTCCACTTCCTGGGAAGAATGGAATCTGTCCGATCAAGTTCAATCCCAAAATGAAGAAGAAGATAGACATCAAGAAGGGCAAATACTTCTCATACTTTGGTCCCAAGAAAGGAATCGCCACCTCATCTCGCATGAAAACGAAGATCGGCTCTATTAAAGATTGAATTCCCTTAGGGGCTTCGCCTTTTCTCGTTGTGTAAGCTTTGGCCACTCGTCTGAACATGAAGAACAGAAGGAACAAAGCCAAAAGCATCGTGAATACATTCTTAGTTATAGAAAAATCATAGTAAGAAGTAATTCCTCCACCAAGCATACCACCATCCCAAGTACTCTTCTTATCTAGATTGTAACATTCTCCTTCGTAGATTACTTGAAAAACCTCTTTGTCCCCTTCGTGCGTCGATCCAAAGCATTCTACTGCAACTTCCCCTTTCGGGAAAGATGCGTCATGCACTCGCATCACTTCTCCATGGTGCATTACATATCCGTCAATTGCTTTGTGGCCATCGCCGTGATGATGTAGCTCAAACTTATTGGAAAGGAAAAAAGACCAGCCGTGCTCGGGTGCATATAAGATGCAAGGAAGTGGAATGTAAATATCGCCATACAGGTGGAAAGCATTTACATCCATGATATGGTGGAAAGCTGTTTCACCTGGGTCGAACTCATCTTTGGAAGCATCGTGGCAGTGACACCCGCCTTCGTGATGGTCCCCTTCAGCATGGTGATCACCACCTTCATGATGCTCTTCTGTTGTATCATGAGAGTGATCATCGTGATCTTGCGCGCTAACAGCAAATGTTAGTAGGCAGAGGCTTAAAAGACTTATAATAATCTTCTTCATCCAGCACAGTGTTTATAACGGTCTTTCAAAATCGCTGCAAAGGTATGTTATTTATAGGTATTTCAAAAAACCAAATTCACTTTTTTGAACAAGAGGTAAGCTTTCAGCCTCAAGGAGTTATGAGTAAGGAATGATCTCCACTCGAAAAGAATTGCCAAAGGGGGCATAGGTGAGTATAAATGTTTTCCAAATCTGAGTCCAGACAGAATAATAATTTGTCAACCCTTAAAATACGACCCAAATCTCTACCAATTCTTCGGGAATTCACCTTGGAAAAAACTGCGTCAAATTTTGGTCAATTTTTTAGACTTTGCTCAAATTTTAGCGTTTAAAAACATGAGGCTTCAAAACAAAAAAAAAAATTTTATATTTGTTTCGCATTTTTAATCAACGACTCCCCCTTACCTCCAGTAATACCTGAGCATAATCCGGCCTCAAACTATACGGCCTAGAATCAACCCAGTTCTCCCCTCCCCCGAAGTGGTAACATAGCGATGTCACTCAAGCTAGGTCTCGCCAATGCGAGTCTACTGGTGTGGCTAAAAGTTAATTTTACCCCTAGACTATTAGACACTCTGCATTCATCTTCGAAAGACAATCTTGGTAAAAACAAAACCACTTTAGAAAACTACTCATACAGTATTTTTTTCTAAACATGAACAAACGACGTCGTGAAGAAAGCAACTTGTATTATCATATCCCTTGGACTAAGTCTCACGCTGTCTACCTACGCTTTAAAAGCAAAAAGCAACAGCAACTCTTTCCCTTCAGGAATCACCATTTCGCCCGCATCAGATTTCACCATTGAGTGTGTGGAAGATTATTTCCCTGCCTTGGAAGCCTGGCTAGAAGATTTTGGCGGTGCTCGCCTAGTCACTAATGATTGTGATGTAGATGACAATGTTGAATGGGATTATGGACCGACCAATTATGAAGCTGGCTGTGGCGGAGCAGAGACTTACACGGTCACCTTTATTGCCACTAATAATTGTGGAGATGCTATCGGGACTACAGCCTCCTTTTTTGTCGAGGATAACAGTGGCCCCGAAATCCATGCCCCACCAACTAATATTCCCTACAACTGTAGCAATCCGCTACCGGCTGCCTGGGTGTCCGATGAATGCGCAGAGATAGAGTTTACCGAAAATGCCAGTCCTCATGAAGTAGATTACTGCAATGGGTTTTCCGTAAGCTACAACTGGGTAGCCACCGATGACTGTGGCAATACCACAACCTTAAGTAAAGCATACACGGTAGCTGGTGATAATACGCCTCCCACCATCACCCCCAGAAACAACTCGCCTCTGCGAGGGATTAACAATGGGGCACTGATCCATGTGAATTGCATGGACAACGTAGACAATTGGGATCCAAACGCCTTCAGCGTTTCGGACGTCACCACCTACGACAATTGCTCTGCCGTGGAGGTAAGGCTAGAAAAAGAACAAATGAATGTAGGGAACTGTAATTCCGCAGGCTACATGAGTAAATGGCGACATACCTGGATCGCCACCGATGAATGTGGAAATACGGCTACTTTCGAGTTTTTCACTGAAGTGCGGGACAATCGTCCGCCCACTTTTTCTTTCGTACCTGAAGATATGGTGACCGACTGTAGGAACATTCCTGAGCCAGAGCAAGCATGGGCTTTTGATGTTTGTTCTTCCGTAGAGATTGACTTCCAACAGGAAAGGCTGCCAGGTGATTGCGGCGGGGAATCCATCATTTTGCGCACCTGGACGGCTACGGATGGTTGCGGCAATCAATCCTTTGCTCAACAGAGAATAGAAGTCATTGACCACAATCCCCCTCGCATTTTCATTCAAGATCCAGCATTGCAGGGCTTAGAATCGGGAGACACCAGGGAGTTGGAATGTGAATCCTGGAATGAATTGTACTACGGTGCCGATGCCATATTTGCCAATGATGATTGCTCTGTATTCTCTGATGTTCAATATGATCTCCGATTAGAACACTTCCCAACTTGTAATGAGGATGGGCATTTTGCCCGAGCAACTTCCACTTGGATCGCTTCAGATGAATGTGGAAATGCCACAGAATTGGTACTGTATTTTCTGGTAGGTGATAATACAGCCCCCGTTCTGCAAAATGTACCTGCTGATATTTGTGCTCCTATATTACCACCGGTAGTTGAGGTGACTGCCACCGACAATTGCAGTGAAGTAGAAATCATATTCGAAGAAACGGAGCCACAACAGGGAGATGACGGAACTATTTTCGTAGAACGGAAATGGACCGCTTTCGATGAATGTGGAAATGCAGACATCGGCGTACAAAAAATCACCATAGAAGATCGCGTTTCGCCCGAAGTACGGATCATCTATCCAGGCCTTGAAGACATTCCGATCGGTGGAGAAGGGATCATTCCGTTTGATTGTAATGGAGATTCCTTCGGGGTTCCTATCTTCACTCGTGATGATTTTGAGGTGACTGATAATGTGGGAGTGCAAGAGGTAACGTGGGAAACCACTTTCATTATCGCTGGCAATTGCCCCAGAGACAACTATCTATACAAAATCGTACTCTCGGTCACAGCTATAGATAAATGCGGAAATTTCACTCGCTATTCTATTCTACTCTCCATTGTTGATGAGGCTCCTCCCGTTTTTGAATATTTCGCGCCCAGATTGACTTTATCCTGTGGAACAGAAATCCCCATGCTGGAAGCGCAGGACGACTGTGGAGGTCCAATCGACTTAAGTTTTGAAGACACCTATTTAAGTCAAGGATCATGTACTGGTGAGGAAGAAGCCCTAATTCGCGATTGGACAGCGGTGGATCAATGCGGCAATACAACAACCGCCCGTCAAACCATCCATCTAGTCGACAATATGGGACCTGTGTTCGTCGATTTCCCACAGGATACCTGCGGCCTACCTACCCCTTTGCCTGAGGAAGTGATGGCAATCGATGCTTGCCTCAATGATACCATTTTTGCCTCTTTGACTCAAGATACTTTGTCCACCAATTGTGGTCTAGTTATCCGAAGGACCTATTCTGCTACTGATCGCTGCGGCAATACGTCTTCGGAAGTACAGACGATTATTGAGATAGACAACACCCCTCCTGACTTAAGTTTTGTACATCCTCGATTGGAAAACCTGCTTTCTGGACAGGCCATAGAGCAAAACTGTGTGGATTTTCAAGGAGATCTTTTTCCAGACTTAGGGATAGAGGCTGTCAGCGTGCAAGACAATTGTGATGGAAATATAGACCTGCAGCTACTCGTAAAATTGGTGGATGAAGGTTCCTGTGCTGAAGGGGGATACCTTGAAAGATACCAGTATTCCTGGCAGGCCACCGACCCTTGCGGCAATATGAGTGAATTGATCATTTTTATTAATGCCGTAGACAACTCCCCCCCTATCTTCTCCTATAACCCTAACGATACAACGATCTATTGCGAATCTCCTATCCCTTCTGCCAGCGATATTGTCGTAGCAGACGGTTGTAGTGAGTTTTCGGTGGACTTTCAGGAGACTTACCATACCATCTCCCCGACGATCGAACAAATCCGGAGAAAGTGGAAAGCTACAGATGCTTGTGGAAATATGAGTGAAGCAGATCAAACCATCACCGTCCTAAACTCGGATCTTTCCGGGACCTTTGTTGGACCAGAGACCGTGGAATGTGGTAGCACGGAGAATAACTTAGGCATCCAGGTTACAGGGGGGGTAGCCCCCTATACTTATCACTGGGCCATTGTAGAAGGTGATGCGCTCATTACCTCAGGACTGAGTACAACCAATCTTGAATATTCTATCGGTGGATCAGCTTTAAATTTAGCCGTTAAGATCACCGATGCCATCGGCTGCGTTGTGATGGAATATATCCATATTGTCTGCGAAGGGGACGGAATTGTACTTCCTAATCCACCAGAGGAATATGATGATGATGCCGAGAGTGCCTTGACGCACTTCACCCTACTCCCTAATCCAAGTTCGGAAGATGCCTATCTAGATCTAGAATCAGAGGAAGAAGGGCTGACCGTGGTTCGCATTCAAAACCTTTTTGGTGAAATTGTTTTTCAGCAGAGCTGGCCTAATCCACCTAGCACCAGAATCAAGCTGCCAGTTGCCCATTTCGTCAGTGGAATCTATGCGGTCAGTGTACAAGTTGATCGTCAGCCGATCCTATCGAAACAGTTGGTCATCATGGAATAATCCGATATTAATCCCCAAAAAGAAAAAACTCCTCTGTGCCAGTCACAGAGGAGTTTTTTTATTCCCCCACATCAAGATGTGGAGGAACCCACCCAAGATCCCCCCTACCTTTACATCAACAAAGCGAAACACCCCACCCAACATCTAAGCGTCTTGAGAAAAGCCAAACACTATCTTGAGACAGGCTTTCTCTAAACGCTTAGGAGACTTTTGAGACACTATTTGAGGGCCTTGTTATGGCTATTTATAGCTGGTAACAAGGCTTTATTTTTTCATCCGATCTTCATTTCAAGTCCTTAAATCCGTTTTCGAACTTACTTTTTCTCTAATTCATGTCCATTGCGCTTATTTTTTGAGCGTAGAAATGCTATATTCATAGCTAAAGGAAATACCCAACCCGACCGTTTCACAATTTCCATATTGACCCACCCGCTGTTTCATCTTTTCTAACTCAGATTAAGAATACCACAAGATGAAAAGCCAACACCTATATCTCATTCTTTGTTTCTTTTCTGCTATTGCACTTCAGGGGCAAAGCTTTCAAGAGGCATTCCACCCACATTATGCCTTAGCACAAAGGTCTCAAGTTAAAAACGCCAGCAATTTTGGTGCCCCTAGCCGATTGTCTTCCAGTGTTTCAGTTGGGTATCAGGCAGGCATAAGTTTGAAGGAAGAGGAGCTTGGCCGATGGGATGGAGAGGTAACCAATTTTCAGATTAAAAAGGGGATCAAGCCAATGGTATTGAAAGCCTTGCTCACGACTGAAAACATTGACAAATACCATTTACTGTTAACCAATCGAAAAGGAGCCTTTCTAGAAAACTTCCCGCTACAAAAATCAACTACGATTGATTGTCAACATTTGCGCTCAGGCACCTACAAGATTCTACTTTGCAGTAGGGATGAATCTGAGCCAATTCGTCAATTCAAGTTGACTAAATACTAATCGCTAGAACTTTCCGAGTCAGAATACCAGTCATAGCAGGTAGTACTGCATCACAAATTGTCAAGCGTTAGACAACCTTTCTCATTTCTACCGAATGGGGTCAGAAATTAATTATCTTGTTAGAAGCCGATCCGCGCTTTTCTACACTCACAAAATGAAAGGTTTACGTGAAACATTTACTGATCTTCGCCCTGCTGTTGTTTTCCAATCACTTAGTCGCTCAACGGTTCAATGCTGGTGCTGTCTTGGGTGCTAATTTCTCCCAAATTGACGGTGATTTCCAATTTGGATTCCATAAGAAAGGAATTACTGCCGGTGCCAAAGCAGTAGCCTACTTGAGTCCGTTATTAGAATTCAACATTGACCTCCTCTACAGCCGAAGAGGGGCACGCCCTTCCAAAAACCAAGCTAGTGTTGTAAACCTGAACCTAAACTTTGTAGAGTCTGCATTTCTGCTCAATATCAAAGTCCCTAAACCTGAAGAGATTCCTTCCTCAAAAAAGAGAAGAAGAAAAAGGAAATTAAACGAATTCGTACCCGCTCAACTCCATTTCGGAATTTCGTATGGTCGTTTGGTTAGTTCTGAGGTAATAGAAACCCGACGTATTTCTTCCATTCAACCCGTGGAGCAAGATGTAAGTTTTGATGAAATCCGAACGAAGTTCAATAAAAATGACATTAGTATTATCGGTGGTTTTTCGTATTTCTTCACGCGAAATGTTGGAAGCTGTTTTCGCTTCTATATCCCCACCAACAGGCTGTATGATAGTGCCTCTTTCCCCAATCGAGAATCGCGTTCCATGCAATCGTTCCTGCTAAGCGCTCAGCTCATTTATCTGTTATAAACGGTTACTATAAATGTGCATTTCCTGCTGCCTTTTTTACCCTCAGAACTAATCGTGTAAGGGTACTGTTCTAATTAGTACTTGAACACTAGTATTTTGATATGCGGGATTTAACAATTGATAACCTGTAAAGTAAAAACTACTTAGCTAGACTTCGCTTTTCTATCAGTTCTCTTTTTTTGAGTAGCTTGCATAGGTGATTGCCGGAGTTTTAGGCGTCGAATGTGAAAAATTTTAGCTTCTCTTTGCTGTGGAGTTAAAAGTGTGTTAAAGTGACTCATTAGCGTCGGCAGAATAGGTAAATTTGTCAAAATAGCTTGTTTCTTTTATTGCTCAGATCCTTCAATCAAATAGCCTTCGGCCTGGATTTGGCGCTTTTTCTAACATCAGGATAACTCAACTTTCATGAATAAGCAGGCAATATGGATGATAGTGGGTATCATGGCAGCTGCGGTAATTGGCGTAGTCTGGCTTCAGATCGGCTTGATTGGTACTGCCATCCAGGTAAATCAAGAAAAGTTTGACAATAAGGTGCGTTCGGCCATCAGTTCGGTAGTAGATCGTTTGATACACGAAGAGAAAGCTACCACTATAGATTACCTGGGACATGGACATGTGGGCAGCTTCTTTGACCGGATCGATGTCAGCCCTTCCACCAGTAATCAATATGCCCTGCTCGATCTTTCTATCTCACGTAAGATTACAAAAGAGAATAGTCAAAGCATAGAGATTCTCAGAGGCCAAATCCAAAGGGGAGACATTATTGACCCTCGTATTTGCCCAAACTGCTTGCGATCAAAGAATGAAAAGTATACGCAAGTTCAGTCTATTTACACCAATGAAAATCTAGAGGATCGGATCAACCTAGGTAAACTGAAAGAAATTATTAGGAGAGAGTTAGAGGATGAAGGGTTAAAAACCATGTACAATTATGGCATTTACAGTCACCAGACCAAGTCTTTTATCATTGTAAATGATCACTACGTCGTACCTGAGGAAAACCAGCCGAGTTTTGCACAGCTGAAAAATTCTCCTTTTAGCATACATCTGTTTAGAAATGAAATGCCTTCACCAGGGCTCCTATACATAGATTTCCCTAAGCAGAATAGTTTGGTGTGGGGAGATCTCCTACCCAACCTGATCGGAACGCTTCTCTTTAGTGCCCTGATCCTGTTTTGTTTTGGCTATTCGGTCAATGTCATCTTTCAGCAAAAGAAGCTGTCTGAAATGAAAACAGACTTCATCAACAACATGACACATGAGTTCAAAACACCAATAGCTACCATCTCTTTGGCCGCAGATTCTATCACGAGCCCCATGATTTCAGCCAAACAACAAAAAGTTGAACGCTTCGCCAACATAATAAAACAAGAAAATAAACGTATGAATAATCAGGTGGAGAAAGTTTTGCAAATGGCACAGATAGACCGAAAGGAGGTCTCTCTCAAAGCCTCGCAAGTCAATCTCCACGAAACTATTGCCCGTGCAGTTGAAAATATTGGTCTTCAGGTCGAGAAAAGAAATGGTACAGCTACTGCTTCTTTAAAAGCCACTCGCCCCATTATCGAAGGGGATGTTACACATATTTCCAATGTGATCAACAACCTGCTGGACAATGCCAATAAGTATTCTCCAGACAGTCCGGACATCTCCGTAACTACTCGTGATGTCAACCATGGCGTACAGGTAATCGTTTCTGATAAGGGTATGGGTATGACGAAAGAGTCGAAAAAACATATTTTCGACAAATTCTATCGCGTCCATACCGGCAACCTCCATGATGTAAAAGGCTTTGGGCTTGGCCTGAGTTATGTAAAAGCCATTATGGATGCCCACAAAGGGCAAATCGATGTAAAGAGTGAACTAGGGAAAGGCAGTAGTTTTATACTCACCTTTCCTCATCAAGCTAGCCAGATTGCGGCTAAACAAGATAATGGGTTAGCCAAGTTCATTCCGAATTTTTTACTAAAAGACAAAACACCAAAAGCTAAACCGAAAAATCACACATATGGCTAATAACAGAATCTTACTGGTTGAAGATGATCAGAATTTCGGTGATGTATTGCGTTCTTATCTGGAAATGCACGAATATGAAGTAACCTTAGCAACAGATGGTGCCCAAGGATTAGAAAGCTACAATAAAGGGCAGTATGATCTATGTATTTTTGATGTCATGATGCCCCGCAAAGACGGCTTCACCCTTGCCAAAGAAATTCGAGAGAAGGACACCGATATGCCTATTATCTTCCTTACCGCTCGAACGATGAAGGATGATGTCCTCCAAGGTTTTAAAATTGGAGCAGATGATTACATCACCAAGCCTTTTAATTCTGAAGAATTGCTATATCGCATTCAAGCCGTTCTCAAGCGAAGCCAGCAGAAAGCCGACCCAAGAGAAGAAATTAAGGAATTCCCTATCGGGAAATATCACTTTAACTTCCCCCTTCGTATCCTAACTTTTGATCCAAATGGCTCGGAAGAGGAAAAAGCGAAGTTGTCGCCCAAAGAAGCGCAGCTACTCCGCATGTTCGCTATGTACATGAACGATATTTTGCCTCGATCTGAAGCCTTGACTAAAATCTGGGGTGAAGACAACTACTTCACAGCCAGGAGTATGGATGTCTTTGTCACCAAACTAAGGAAGTATTTGAGCAAAGACGAAAATATTGAAATCGTCAATATACATGGCAATGGATTCCAACTGCTAGTGAGATCCGAGGAAGAGGCTTCATAAGCTTTATTGTTAATAGTGTTGGAGTTATGCGACTAAGTTTATATATTTGACATTGCAAATGTGAATATTCACTCTTTTGAGTAAAAGAATAGTTTTTGGGATTATGATTATGGCTGGGGAGCAAAAAAACTGCTACCCGGCTTTTTTATTTTAGCCTAGTGCCGTATTTGATCTTGACCTTTATCTAAACTCCTGCACGCGTGTATAAAAACATACTAAAGCCACTTCTTTTTTTGATGGCTCCTGAGAAAGCTCACCACTTAACTGTTGCGCTGTTAAAGTTCGTCCTATCAATTCCTGTTATTAATCAGGTTTTTCGTTCCCTCTACCGGGTAGAAAATTCCAAATTGGAGCGTGAACTTATGGGCTTACAGTTTAAGAATCCAGTGGGCCTCGCAGCAGGTTTCGACAAGGATGGAAAATACTTCCGTCCCATGACGGCCTTAGGCTTTGGCTTTATTGAGGTAGGAACAATAACGCCGAAAGGGCAAGCCGGGAATCCACAGCCTCGTCTTTTTCGCCTTCCGCAGGATCAGGCACTGATCAACCGAATGGGTTTTAATAACGAGGGAGTCGATGCCTTGGTGGAGAGATTGCAAGTCGGCAAACCCAAAGGAGTAGTGATAGGTGGAAATATTGGGAAGAATAAGCTCACCCCAAATGAAGAGGCTACCTCCGACTACACCAAGTGCTTCGAAGCACTTTTCCCCTATGTGGATTATTTTGTAGTCAACGTAAGCTCACCTAACACCCCCAACCTACGCGACCTACAGGAAAAAGAACCTTTGACGGCTTTACTCAGCCAGCTTCAGCAACTCAATAAAGCAAAAGCAGAACCCAAACCGATCTTACTAAAAATTGCGCCGGATCTCACGGACGGGCAATTGGATGACATCGTCGATATCGTTGGAGACACCGGTATTCAAGGTATTATTGCAACCAATACCACCATTAGTCGGGCTAACTTGAATACAAGCGATCAAACTCTAGAAGAAATTGGAGCTGGAGGATTGAGCGGTAGACCGGTCAAGGGTCGTGCCACTGAAGTCATTCGCTACATCCGAGAAAAACTCCCAACAGAGGCGGTGATTATAGGTGTCGGAGGTATTCATTCCGCTGCCGACGCCCTGGAAAAGCTAGAGGCTGGAGCAGACTTAGTTCAAATCTATACTGGCCTAATCTATGAGGGTCCTTCCTTGATCAAGCAGATCAACCAGCAATTGTTACAGAAACATCCCCAGACACAACTAGCCTAAAATTCTGGCATTCTTTTTGCTCTTGTGGTCCTTAGAGAAAAGCTTCTAGGCTATCATTTCTCTTCCCTAAAACGCATCGCTGATGCGACATAACCTTCTATGGAACAAATTAATAATTCACTGCGTGATAACCCGCTACGTATTGCTAGGAGTACAAGGCCAATTTTGGGACAAGTAATGGTTCCCCCTCATTTCCATACGCTTCCGGCTCTCGATCACCTATCGGGCTTTTGCAAGGTGCACCCAACCACAAGTTTTACATCATGACACCCAATTCTCAGAATTATCTGAAAGACTTCCGATTTTGGTTTATTATTGCCTCCTTCATTATTCTCTGGGTAATGATTTTAAGAGCCTATCCGATTGGATAATCGATGAACAGGGCTTGGTGAGGCCAAGCTAGCATCAAGTTTTCAAAAAAGATTAAGAGTAACAGAAAAAGAAGCCTGAAATTAGTCCTTGATTACTTTCAGACTAAGGTCCAGACTGGTCGAGGAATGCGTCAAAGCACCCACTGAGATGTAATCCACGCCTACTTGCGCCACCTTGCGAACATTATTGATATTAATACCGCCAGATGCCTCCGTTTCGTACTGTCTGTCTATCGTAGCGATGGCCTCCTCCAATAATGGCAATTCAAAGTTGTCGAGCATGATTCGATCCACTTTTCCTACCTCCATTACCTCATGGAGCTCTACCAAGTTGCGCACTTCGATCGTAATCTCTAGCGAAAGTTTGTTGTCAAACAAATACTGACAAACCGTTTCAATCGCTTGCTGAATTCCACCGCAAGCATCTATATGATTATCCTTGATCATGATACGATCATATAGGCCATCACGATAGTTGTGACATCCACCGATTCTCACCGCCCATTTCTCTAGAAAACGAAGATTAGGAGTTGTCTTTCTTGTATCTAAGATCTTAACCGGTAGGTCTTCCACTTCGAAAACAAATCGATTACTTTTAGTAGCAATGCCACTCATGCGTTGCATCGTGTTCAACACCAATCGCTCTGCTTTCAATAACGCTTGAGAATTACACTCTACGGTGAAAGCAATATCTCCTACACTTACTGCTGTGCCATCAGGAATTTTAATGTCGATGACTGCTTCTGGGTCTACTTTTTTGAAAATGGCTTCAGCTACAGGGATACCCGCTATCACACCAGGGTCTTTTACCAACAACTTGGCTTTACTTTTGGAATCGGGAGGAATACAGGCCAATGAAGTATAATCTCCTGGACCTACGTCTTCCTGTAAAGCTTGTGTGATAAAGGCATCTATTTTTTCCGCTAAAGCGGCATCTAGCTGATTACTCATTTTCTTATAGCTTGTTTTTCGCCGCAAAGATAAGCAAATTTACCAATGAGGCGCATGAAAGCTTGACTGCCAAAGATTTCGGAGTGATTTGAGTCGCCAAAATCTGAGCTTTTCAACAATTCTTACTCTGTCTCAACGGGTAGAGTATTAAGGATTTTAATTACCTTTTGGACAATACCCTTACAAAATAGTATGTAATGCTTGGAGATACACGGACTGACGCCATCGTGAAGCTAGGCGGGCAATTATTAGTCGCCACTGTTTGGATTAGTGCCATTCTATTCGGCTTGTTCATTCTATCGTTCTATTTCGTCGCTCTGTTAAAGGGCAATACGGCTCAATGGAATGAAATCCTACCTGGACTTTATGATGAGCGAACCGAAGCAGCAACTATTGGAATTGGAATACACTTTGCCGCTGGTGGCCTAATTCTGATCTTGGGTTGTATTCAGTTAATTACCTATGTACGGGAGAAGTACCCAGCATGGCATCGCTGGCTTGGACGAATCTATGTTTTAGCCTCATTAGCGACGGCCGTTGGTGGTTTGATATTTATCTTCATTAAAGGAACCGTCGGTGGGCTCGTCATGGACATTGGTTTTGCAGGCTATGGGGTGGCTATGTTTTTGTCAGCCATCGAAACCATTCGACACGCATGGAATAAGGATTTTGAGCGACATCGGGCTTGGGCCATACGACTGTTCGCCCTGGCCATTGGTTCTTGGTTGTATCGGATGGATTACGGCTTTTGGTTCCTATTCACAGATGGCTTAGGGCATACCAACACCTTCCAAGGGCCATTCGATTATTTCATGGATTTCTTTTTCTATATCCCTAATCTCCTAGTAGCAGAGGTCTTTATCGGTCGTAAAGCGCTCATGCGAACCCTGACGGCCAAACGATTGGCAGCAGCAGGTTTGTTCATTACCACCGCTTTTCTTGTCTTGGCTACCTACTTCTTCACCAAACATTACTGGGGACCGGCTATCATGGAGTTGGTGGTAGGGTAATGCCTACTCTTTAGGTCGATGGTCAACTCTTCAGCAACTCCTATAAACGAAAACTGCTGTAACCCCATCCTTCCTTGCCCCTATATGGTTCGCAAAAAGATAGACTTACAGCAGTCTAAAATTTAAAGGAAACACAACTGCCTAGAACAAGATTCCCAAGCGAATCGTGATACTATTATTTGTTCCTTTTGATCTTTCTCGGACGGTGCCGCGCTCAGGGTCAAAAACTTGTCCCTTATCATCTGTGACGTCGGTAAAACCTACCTGAAAGCCCAGTCCTCCAATCAAACTAGTATTATCTGAAATACTATATTCTACACCTGCTGTAATTCCCCAGGCTAGGTTTAGAGAGTTTACCTCTCTTCGAATATTATACTTTTCATCACTCGTCACGCCGGTGCCTTCCAGGGTACCTCTCGCCTGTGTCTTAAGACCGATGGTGATGGCAGGCTCCATGAAGTATCGGAGGTAACCGAATTCACGAGTACGAAGCTTAAGTCCCACTGGGATCTCTAGATATTGGATACTATACTTCAATTTTACATTATTGGGTAGTGTATCCAATGAAGAAGGAAGATCAGAGTTGGGCCAGTACGAACCGCCAAAGTCGTGCAGCAAGGTCCCCCCATTGTTAAAATAGAAACCAATTCCACTGGTAAATGCGTAGTTTTCGCGGAAATAGTATTCACCGGTCATACCTAGCTTAAGCCCTAAATTAGTTCCACTGGGGTTTATCTTTGAGGTATTAGTGTTCATCCAGCTAAAAGAAGGACTCAATTGAAAACCGAAACGGAGATCATCCTGAGCCATCATGGATAAACTTAGCGATAAAAAGGCTGCAATAGCAACAATTTTTTTCATCATTATGCAGTTTTTTGATTCAAGAGCAAGCTCTGTATTAAACTACAAAACTGTGCTTATTATTTTCCTGTTCTTATTGGACGACACTTTTAGAACACAGTAACAGAAGTGAGGACAAAAGGATGGAGCAAAGGTATGGCTTGTCATCTTAATATTTAATTTTTTAGTAGCCAGAATCTTCAAGCCGGCGCAATTTAAGACTACAAATGAGGCAAAAAGTAAAACTCTTCATAGGACTAATTTCTCTCCTAGCACTTATCTCTTGCAGCAGTGACAAGCAGAAAAACATTCCTGACGTTTCTGATATCGAGGTTGAGGTACAGATTGATCGATTTGAGCAGGCGCTGTTTAGTTTGGATACCACACAATTTGAAAGCAGCATGGCCGAACTGGAACAAAAATATCCAGCGTTCAGCGAAGTATACTTCAATTATGTGTTAGGATCCAAGAATCCAGAAGTAGCACCGGAGGGACACCTCCCTTATATGCAAGGGTTCATTAGCCATCCCGGGTTGACCCATTTGTACGATACTACTCAGATGATATATCAAAATTTAGACGAGATTAGAGACGAGTTGACACAAGCCATGCAGTTTTACAGCTACTATTTTCCTGGTGCAACGGTCCCAACATTTACCACCTTCCTTTCGGAATACTCAATCGCAGCCTTCATTTATGGGGAGCAATCCTTAGCCATCGGCTTAGATTTCTTCCTAGGTTCGAACTACCCCTATTGGAAATACAATCCCCAGAATCCGAATTTTTCCGATTATATGGTACGCACCTACAATAGAGATCATTTGGTATCCAAGACTCTACAGCCGCTCATTGAGGATCACATCGGCCCTGCAACTGGCGAGCGCTTATTAGACTTGATGATCCACAACGGCAAAAAGCTATATCTAAGAGAACTTCTATTGCCTCATGCACCAGATTCGGTTTTACTGGAGATGACTCCCACCCAGGTAGAATGGCTGCAGGAAAACGAATTCAATATTTGGTCACACTTCATAGAAAACGAATTGCTGTACTCTAGCGAGTTTCGCAAAATTCGAAAGTTAGTCGAATACAGCCCGACTGGGCCAACGGACATGCCGCCAGAGGCTCCTGGGCGCGTAGGCAACTGGATGGGCTTGCAAATTGTTAAAAGATATATGCAACGTCATCCGGAGGTAAGTATAGAAGCACTTACTAACCTCAGGGATGCTCAGTTATTGCTAGATGAGTCGAAGTATCGACCTCGTCGGTGAGTCTGGTAGCTGATAAGCATACAAGGCTGCATTATCATCGATAAATCCGGGTCACAATAGCTCCACCAACCCTAAGATTCAGGCACCCAAGTAAAATAATTGTAAAAGTCCTGAAGTATGGTACAGTAGGTTGATTTCCCCCAGTCTATCTTGGGTACTAAATACTATTTTTGTTGTAATTTCATTATTGGATAAAAGTAAGCAACAAACCTTCTTGGACAAGTCTCGTATTCACCCCATCCGACACGGTGGAAAATGTGAGATCTGTCCGGAACCATAATAACCAGGCCAATACATTGGGTTGACTTAAGTCACCAACACCCCAGAAAAGGCCAACATCAAAAAAATATACGGTATGAGAAAAAGAGCGATTCCCGTTGTTGACTTATCTAAATTTACGGAGGGTAATGCAGAAGAACGTGCGGCTTTTGTAAAAAAACTGGGCCATGCTTTCCATGAAATTGGATTTGTAGGCGTCATCAACCACGGAATCCCCAAGGAGCTAATTGAGCGATTCTACGCTACCTCCAAGGGATTCTTCGCTATGCCCACTGACACCAAACGGAACTACGAGGTTCCAGGGATGGCGGGTCAGCGCGGCTATACTTCTTTTGGTAAGGAACATGCCAAGCAATCACAAGTGGCAGACCTAAAGGAATTTTTTCAGATCGGACAAGAAGTTGCCGCGGATCATCCAGCCGCGGATCAATATCCTGCTAATGTCCACGTGGCTGAAGCTCCATCCTTTACTTCCACAGGTATCGAACTGTATCAGGCATTTGAAAGGGCAGGTAGTGCACTTTTACAGGCTATCGCCATTCACCTAGAGCTTGGGGAGAATTATTTCGATGAGAAGATCCAGGACGGCAATAGTATCTTACGTGCCATTCACTATCCTCCTATCACCGTAGAGCCTGCTTCAGCAATCCGCGCCGAACAACACGAGGACATCAACCTCATCACCTTGCTAGTGGGAGCATCAGCAGGAGGCCTACAGCTCTTCAATATGGAAGAAGAATGGGTAAATATCGTGCCGGAGGAAGATGAGATTGTGATCAACGTTGGAGATATGCTACAACGTTTAACGAATAACTATCTTAAATCTACCACCCACCGGGTCGTAAATCCGCCCAAAGAAGAATGGCATTTACCAAGGCTATCTATTCCCTTTTTCCTACACCCTAAAAGTGATATGGATCTCACTTGCTTAGAAAAATGTGTAGACGAAGCTCATCCATTGGCTTATGAACCGATTACTGCGGGAGAATATTTAGATGAACGCTTGCGGGAAATAGGCTTGAAAAAGTAGGGAAATGCTATAAAATATCGTTAGTATAGAGGTAGATGAAGTATAAAAGGCAAGATTTTTGGGGAATGTTGGGGTAGTACCCTCGCCCATTTGTCTTTTTTAGTTGTTACTTTTGTAAATCATTAAAAAACAGAGATATGAAAGCTTTATTGCTGTTCAATTTTTTAGGGCCTGAGATGCTGGTTATTTTCTTTGCGATCCTGTTGTTATTCGGAGGAAAGAAAATTCCTGAACTGATGAGAGGAGTCGGTAAAGGCATCAGAGAATTTAACACGGCTCGATCTACTATCGAAAGTGAGTTGAAGGAAGGAATCAAAGAGGCGGAAAAAAAAGAGAAAGAAAACGCTTAGGTTATCCAATTGCACAGCCTAGTTGCTTTGCACTGGATGTTTGATCAAGCATATCGCCCGTTTTCGATTAAGTTGAACGGGTGACTCGAACGTATATCCGTAGATCAACTTTACAACGACTCGCAACAAAAAGGAGTCATTCCATACAAGTTTGCTAATTAGCGTTCTTGACGGAATGACTCCTTTGTATGTTATAGGCTACCTATAGAGATAGATAGCTTTCAACTATTTATCTTCTCTTACGGCCAAACAAACCGCCCAGAAGTTTCATACCAATACTTGCCACATCATCCGTGATGCTACCGTCACCGTCAGCATCCAAGAATTTCGTGACCAAACTCATAGTAGGATTCTGTGGCGATTGATTTTGCTGAGTTACCGTTCCAGTTAGAAGGTTAGCCAATCCTCCCACGTCCAACCCCTGCTGACGCTTCTGCTTACCTAGTGCACCCATCAAGATAGGGGCCAACATGGTCATGAGATTGCCAGTTTTACCTGAATCCAGACCACTGATCTTACTAATCATATCGATAGCTCCTCCTTGACGATCTCCCAATATATGATTTAATATACCTGAGCCATTCATCGCGCGGTTATTTTGCTGCGCAACCTGTCCACCACCAGTGAACATATCCATGACATTATCTAGCACACTACCATCATGATCACGATCCAATGCATTGCTAAGCGACTGCGCTCCTTCAGGGTTTGAGGCATTTTTTGCCAAAGCACCAACTAAGGTGTTCATAATTCCAGCAGTTGCTGCTGCAGTCTGCTTGCTATCTGAAGCACCAATTTGCTGTGTCAGTTGATCCAAGACGCCTTGAGACAACTGCCCCTGAAGTAGATTCATAATATCCATACCCAAATGAAGTTTTTTAATGAAGAATTTTGTGGGTTATACGCTAAAAGTAATGCTTCATTACCTTTGGCGGCTTCTATCCAAAAGTACCTAAAAGAAATAATAAAGACAACCAAGGCCAGATAATAAAGGGACAACTGGAAAAATTGAGGTGACGAAAGTGGAGATTGGCGAGAAAATAAAGCGCCCATTGAGAATAGTAGTTGAAAAACGCAGCGGCAGGGGCTTGTGCCCTTAAGCCTCCTCACCGCCGCTGATGGTTCAAACTACTCTCTCAATGGGCAAAGAAGATGGCCCTGATCGGACCATCAGTTCTCAAATTGTCATTGGGGTCTTCAAATGGTCTATTGGGGACCAATACTTGGTTTTCGAAAAAGGGATTGTGGCTTTAAGCAGGGAGAACATTATTTTTTGACTATGAAGACCATGTTTTGTGGCTTTGTTTACATTATGCCTTGCTGGTTTTGCGGGGAGGTCTCCAGTATTGTGCTTTTCCGGAAGGCAATAGATACCAACCGTCAACACAACGTTTGACCACTGTAAAGCCTAAATCCTTATTTATTTTCGTGTAATTTTCCTCCTAAAAGGACTGTAGTTTTCTCCTAGCATCCCACAGGTTTGGCCTGAATAGGATATCAATTGGGAGTCGGATAAAATTCTTTAATTGTAAAATTTTGCTTCGCTAGGTAAGGAGGTTTAGTTAATAGTTAATTTTAGGTGTATAGCTAACTTTTTAGGAGTATTTGGAGTTGTTAACTATGCAAAATTCAGAAAAGAAACGTTGCAACTTTCGTGCTTATTGTCAAAAAGTAGAAAAAAATTTAATTTTTAATAAATTAACTCCGTGTACGGTGAAAACCATATGATATCTGGATAGAATCAATAGCATTCACATAATCACAGAAAGCAAAAAGGGCTGCTTATTTTCGAAGCAGCCCTTTTTGTTACTCGCTAGTGAGCAAGCATCCACTAATCATCTGTCTCATCGCCAACTCTCCGCACCTTGACCAGCGTACCGGGTTTCAGTGGCCGGTCTTTATGCCAACCATTTAGCAACATCAGTTTACTGTAATTGACACCGGGAATTCGGTTTGCAATAGCGGAAGGTTTTTCCTTTCGTGTTACATAGTAATATTCAAATTGGCGGCCAAGATGAATAAGCGACGGATTTTTCAAGCCGATATGTTCCAATTCTGTCAAGGCAACATCCGGTATCTCTTCCACTATTGCCAGGGGCTTGAAGGGGCGGAATCGCTTAAAGGATTTAGGGAAATAAAGGATCAGCTCTTGATCCGCCTGAATATCCGAACTGCGCAAAGTATTCCACATCTTCAATTGCTGAACTGAAACACCAACCTCCTTCGCAATGGAGCTCAAGGTTTGTCCCTTCTTTACAATGTAGATGCTTTTAATGTATTTGGCATTGGTATATCTTTTCGCGGGAGCTTCTACAAATACCGGACTACTAAAAACATGGCTGTCAAAAGCCCCATCGGGCCGCTGTGCTTCCAAATAGTCCTTCACAGCAGGCATAACCCTTTTAGGTAAGGTCAGGTAATGTCCCTCGGCGTCGGTTGGAATACGTCCTCGTTTAAAAGAGGGATTGAGCGTCTCAATAATCTCCAAGGGTAGTTCCGTCAATTGAGCTACACGATAGAAGCTGATCGAATTATAAATCTTGATAGTTTCGGTAATCTGGATATCCAGGTCTGGATATTCTGGAACTAAGCCGTGCTCCTCGTAGTAATTAAGCATATAGTTGGCTGCAATGAAAGCCGGCACATAATTGCGTGTTTCTCGAGGTAAAAAGCGTTGAATTCGCCAGAAGTTCTTGCTTCGTCCTCTTTTAATGGCTCGTCTCACTCGACCAGAGCCAGAGTTATATGCAGCTAGCGCCAATGCCCAATCATCAAATCGCTTATATTGCTTATTGAGATACCGCATGGCCGCCTCTGTAGACTTATGAGGATCCCATCTTTCGTCAAATTGGGAGGTAATATCCAAGCCTAAAGATTTTCCGGTGGCTGGCATGAACTGCCATAAACCGCCTGCCCCTACTCTGGAGGTGGCACGGGGTTTCAAGGCCGATTCTACCACGGCTAGATACTTGAGGTCGTCAGGTAAGCCATGCTCCTTGAGATAGTGTTCAAAGATGGGAAAATATAGAACGGTTCTTCCTAATATTCTTTCCGCGTTCTTACGATTCCGAACTAGATAACCTTTCAGGTACCCTTTGACCGCAGTAACGTATCTTGGGGCAACCACCTCATCAGATAATGTATCTAATCTTTCCTTGATGACTTCTTCATCAAATATCGGAGTCGTAGAAGTAGCATAGGCAGAAACAGAGTAGATGCTCCATAGCACAAAAAGAGATAAGCATCGTCGGGTAAAAAGCTGCATATTGCCAGGGTTATTTGAGCGGGTCAAAGATAAAAGATTTCATTAGTGTTTCTTAGGTGGTTTAGAACAGGTCTTATTATACGGGCCTTTTTTTGGGAAAGTTACCTCAAGACTTTTAGGAAAAGGTCAAATTCGTGGAAGTAGGAATGGAATAAAGCCTCACTAAATAGGCTAAATTATTGTAAACCTTAAAGTTCTGCAAGTGCAAAAGAAACATAACGCATACCCCATAAAAAAATTTTTAAAGCTTCTGTTTAAACTACATTTTTGTTGCTTTTGTCTATCTGCCTGTCACGATACCCCCTCCAAAAAGCTTGATGAATTGCCATCCGAAGTGACACCTGCCTACTATCACTGGCAAACTATTTTGGCACTTTCAGAAACAGAAAAACAGCACTTAGGTAGCCTACATTCAAGTAAATTATATATTAAATTTTTCGACATAGATATAAACACAGCATCCACCGAACCTTTCCCGCTAGCCCGCCTACAACTTGATAGTAATAGTTTTATTCCCGACACTATAATCCCAACAGTCTTCATCACCAACCGCAGTCTTTTAAATCTTGAACCCGCACAGGTGGAGCAACTGGCACAACGTCTATTTAAATTGATCGGAGATCTTGCCAAACCGCTAGGGCCTGTTTCCATGCCTGAAGTGCAAATAGACTGCGATTGGTCCCAACAGACGCGGAACAACTATTTCCTACTTCTAAAAACGCTCCGGGAACAACATCTTCCAGCTGACCAATTCCTTAGTGCTACCATCCGTCTACACCAACTAAAGTATCCAGATCAAACTGGCATTCCTCCGGTAGATAGAGGCATGCTGATGTTTTACAATATGGGAGAAGTCACGCAGTGGCAAGAGCAGAATTCTATTCTTAATTTAGAAATAGCTGCTCAATATATACGCCCTGCTTCCCCCTACCCCATTCCGTTGGATCTTGCGCTTCCTCTGTTCAGGTGGGGTGTTCTTTTTAGAGGAGGAAAAATGATCAAACTAATCAATGAGCTTGGATCAGAGCAATTGCGGGATACCACTCGATTTAGAGCCATCGACAACTCCCATTTTCAAGTAACCAGAAGTACCTATCTAGATGGATACTACTTGTATAAAGGAGATCAATTTCGATTAGAAGAGAGTAAGCTATCAGACCTTCAGGAAGCTGTCGAAATGCTTAGCCGCTATTTTCCACGGAAAAGCTTTACATTAGCTTATTATCACCTGGATATGCCGATAGTAAAGCGATTTTCTCATACGGCCTTATCCGATTTGGTTGAACAGTTTGAAACAAGAGAGTAAGCCTTAAGCTTAGACTCATCACCCTTACCCGATATGCCCAGGAACAGCAGATTTTACACCCATTCTTCTAAACCTCTAATCTTGCGATCGGGGATGCTCAGTCTCCTACTGATTCTCCTGTTCCCTCTCCCGAGTTCAACAGATTGTGGCCCGGTCTATACCCAGTTTCATGGCTACTCCTTTCTCAACCCAGAAATCGCTCGCCTGAAATCACCTTATGCGCCCTTTACCTTAGGTTTTGCTAAAGTCTTTGAATTTTACCCTGGCCACAAAACCGTACAAGAACAACAAAATATTAATGAATGGTGGGAACGCTATTGCGAAGTACCTAACAAAGCGGATATCGACTACGTTGTCTACGCTTCCAGTATTCGCGATTTGAACGAACTTCGATCTACTATCGAAGGGGAGTTATTGCCATGGAGTTCATTAGGGCCACCTTTATCGTCTAATTCTTTTGCTCGTTATCTATATCGCTATAAATGCACGGAGGCCATAGATTACCTGATCTTCGCTAAAAAGTGTGAACCCCATGCTACCACAAGAAGATCTTGGGAAACGGACCAAAAGGACCTCAATGAGATGGAGAACCTGATCGAACAAGGTCAAGTTCTCTTTAAACGCACCAAATCCGAGTATTTCCGTCTCCGTTATGTGTATCAGATCGTCCGCCTTGCTCATTACATGAAAAACTATCGACAGACAGTCGCACTGTATGAGTATCTAATGCCAAAGGTGGATAATGATCCTAGTTTGATTGAGTATTGGGTCTTAGGTCACTACGCTGGAGCCTTGCTTGAAATTGGGCAACCCGTTCGTGCTGCCTATTTGTTCTCACAAATATTCGACAAATGCCCAAGCAAACGCTACTCGGCCTTTCATAGTTTCTCCATCAAAACAGATCAAGAGTGGCAGGAATGTCTCCTCATGTGTAAGGACAATCATGAACGAGCAGTACTACACGTACTTAGAGCAGAGTCCCAAAACGCGAAGCTGGTCGAGGAAATGAGAAATATTTACCGTTATGAGCCGACCAATGAAAACCTGGAGTTGTTACTCCTGAGAGAAATCAAAAAACTAGAAAAGGACCTGCTTGGGTTGGATTTCAATAATCGCAGAAGGCAAAATGAAAGGTTGTACAATATTCCTCGGCCGGAAGCCGGAGAGAAGGTTATCGAATTACAGAAGTTTATTCGGGAAATTGAAGGTCAAGGATTGGTGGCTCGACCAGAGATCTGGAAATTAGCGGAGGGATATCTAGAACTATTAGCAGGTAACTACTACTTCGCAGCTCAAAGCTTTAATGAAGTGAAAGACCTCACGGAAAACGATACTCTACTCAATCAATTAGAAGCCTTAGAACTGGCCTTGCAGATTAGTGATTGGGCCAAAGCCGAGTCGGAAGTAGAGGACCAGGCAGCAGATATTCAACGTACCAGCGAAGTATATCGTCAATACCCAGACTTCCCTGATTTCATGCGCGACAAGCTAACCAAACTGTACCGCCAATCCGGTGATGCGGGGAAAGCATTCCTTGCGCAATACTCGATCAAGGATTTGAAGATTAACTCCGGAGAAAGAATGGTCGACAATTTACTTGATATCTGTCGCAACGAATCAGCCAACCGCTTTGAAAGGAGCCTGGTCATGAAACCCGATGGGAGTACCATAGAAGAAGATTTGCTCAATCTCAAGACCAACCATTTTCTCAGCAGAGGAGAGATCGAGAAAGCCTTGGAGACCTACAAGCGTATTCCTTTGGAGAACTGGGATAACTTTGGGCTATTCTATCCTTATTTGGAACACTTCAAGGACACGATCAACTATTCCCTTCCTACTGCAGTACAAGTTTTTAATAAGGGAGAGATCTTACAGGACATGGTGCGCATGGAATACATGGCTGAAGCGGAGCAAGACCGGGATAAAGCAGCAGAGATATATTATCGGCTTGGGTTGGCCTTTTACAACATGACATATTTTGGCTACAGCTGGAAGATGCTAGACTTGTATAGAAGTGGAGCCAGCATGCAACGCCTCCGTCGCGGGAGTGGCAACTATGTGGTCGCTCATCCACAGTACCCCCTTGGAAACAAGGAGTTTTTTGATTGCTCTGTGGCCCGACTTTACTTTGAACGTGCCCGAATCACAGCCATCAACCGCGAAATTACGGCCAAAGCCCTCTATATGGCCGCAAAATGCGAACAGAACGCCTATTTTGTAGATACCCCAGCGGGTACCGCTCCTCTTAGAGAAAACTTCGCTCTGCTAAAGGAGAATTATTCAGATACAGAAATCTATCAACAAATCAGATCCAAATGCAAATACTTTGAGGCTTATATCAGTAAATAGCCTGAAGCACTAAGCAAAACGTAAAACTAATCGCCTATGAAAAAACTACACATCTGTCTGCTCTGCCTGGCCCTAATGGCCATGCAATGTGAGGAACAACTTCCTTCCTTCGAATTGGAAAAGCCCTTCAGCTTACAAATGGGTGAGCAGAAAGCGGCAGCTGATAACCCAGAAATGGTCGTCCATTTCACTCAAGTAACAGATGATTCACGCTGTCCGAAAGGGGTGAATTGTGTCTGGGAGGGTGAAGCTGTTACCGAGCTAGTATTAGGTAAACTGGGTGCGGACACACTGGCACTCACCTATCGCCCAGGAAGAGAAAAAGCCTCAGTGGGGAGAGCCTCCGGTTACAGCTTTAGATTGTTAGAGGTTAATCCTTACCCAGAGAAGGGAAGCACAATCAAAAAGGAGGAGTATCAGATTGTCTTAGAGATCAAAAAAGAATAGAAAATAAGGGGAGTACCTAAAAAAAAGGAGGCAATCACTTGTTGTGATCGCCTCTTGTATA
Source organism: uncultured Lewinella sp. (assembly GCA_913057785.1). Classification (GTDB taxonomy): domain Bacteria; phylum Bacteroidota; class Bacteroidia; order Chitinophagales; family Saprospiraceae; genus DT-111. The sequence goes on from CAJXPD010000066.1 coordinate 34,886, forward strand.
ACCCCAAAAAACCAAATGAAAACTATCGTTAAATATCTTTAGTCAATTTTGATTAAGACGGCTTTCTTACAATCCTCAAAACTTTTTCTTTTCACTAACGAAGGTTCGTTACCTTTCCCGTCTTATAATGCAAAGAAATGTAATATTTTTGAAAAAGGAATAATTTTTTTCGATTTTATTCTTCAATTACCAAAAAAATACAATTAAGTTCTCTTCTAGGAAAAATTTAGCCTAAATTAGTTGGTTATCAAAAGCTAAACCCTATCGAGGCTTGCAGGCTAAGATTCTGATCTTTATCATCTCTTGTCACAAAAGTCTGCTGCGTATCTAAACGAACATTAGAAATATCTGCTGCTGTTTCTGTCACATCTGGAAGCCCCCAATTCGCTCTAAACCCTAGATACAATCCTCTATTCAAAAAGAAGCCAATACCAGCAACTACACCAAAATCTAAACGGTCAAACAGGTTTTGTTCTACATCAGATCTAAAGTAATAGGCTCCGATACTTGAAGGGATTTCTATCGTGGATCCTCCAATGGAAACTTGCTCCATAATATCTGATTTGGCCTGTCCTGGATCATCACTGTAGTAGTTGTGATTAAGGTTCACCGTAAAAAGGCCGATGGTGGACCCATTTAGGGTCTGTCCATTGAACGTACTTTCACCAGTACCACGCGAAGAAATCATCACGGCAGCGTTAAGTCCTCCAGATAGCTCTACCCTTCCCAGTTGCACATAGGCCATTAGGGGAAGGTCTAGATAGGTATTGGAAATTTTCAGATCAGTTACCCGTGTACCTACGCCAATTACCGGACTGCTAGTTGCTGGTCCAAATATCCAGTAAGACGGTCCATCAAAGCTATAGTCCGTTCCCTTTTGATTGAAAAGGAATTCAGCTCGAAAGCCAAAGTTATCTGTCAGTTTCAGATTAAAGGCAGCTCCGATATGGAAGCCTGTATTAAAGCCGAACTCTTCCACTTCCGAACCGTTGTTGTCCGTTTCTATTTCTCCTCCGGAGAGTGTTGAAAAGTTCAAACCTGCTTTGAATCCTCCAGAAAAACTCTGAGCCGATAAAATGGTAAAACCAAAAAGCAAGCAGCACAGGAGGCTAAGAATACGATTCATGTCAATCAATTTTGGTGTGGTGATGAATTAGGGGAGCGTCATCCCTGTAAGAGAGTCTTCCGCAACCAGATCCGGTTGGTTGAGACATCTTCCTTTTCTTCAAAACCTATGATGTCAAAACCATTTCCTATTGCAAATAACAACATGGCCTTGTGTTGGTTTCGCGTTTTAAAGGTAATAGAAAAATACTTATGCTTTTTCGCCCATTCTTCCTGGGCATCGGCCAATGCTTTTGCCACGCCTTTACGCCGGTGGGCGGGTAATACGCCACCCATCCAGGAGTAAAAGTATCCATCTCTTTCATACCCTACCTTAAACCCCATGGGTTGATCTTGATCATAAGCAATCAGTACCAAGTGGGGAACATCCTTGAGTCGCCTTTCATACGCAGATTCATCCGGTGGATTATAAAAATTGGGAATTTGCCGAGAAATCGCCACAGCTTCTGTAATGCTTCCTTCGATGATCCTCATCTCCTTAGATATCTAACTCTAAAAAAACCGGACAATGATCGGAATGCTTAGCATCCCCCAGGTGATGAGCGGTCTTTAATCGTTCTGCTATATTGTCTGTGGCAGATTGGTAGTCGATCCGCCAACCTTTATTATTGGCCCGTGCATTGGCTCGATAGCTCCACCAGCTGTATTCTACCTTTTCAGGATTTAAATGACGGTAGGCGTCTACAAAACCACTTTGGAACCATTGCGTCAGCCATTCTCGTTCTTCCGGAAGAAAGCCAGAGCTTTTCTTGTTACGCACCGGATCATGAATGTCTATCTCTGTATGGGCAATATTGTAATCTCCCACAATTAACAACTGAGGCCGCTCCTTTCGCAATTCCGCTATCCAATCAAAAAAATCAGATAGGAATTCCATTTTGAAGGCCTGACGTTCATCGCCGGAAGTTCCGGAAGGAAAATAACAATTCAAGAGGCTTAAATCCCCAAAGTCCGTTCTCAGGATTCGCCCTTCTCGGTCGTATTTCTCAATTCCACACCCCTCTACCACTTTATCCGGCGCTTGCTTGGAAAAGGTAGCTACACCGCTATATCCTTTCTTCTCCGCAGAATACCAATGATGTTGATACCCCAGATCCTCAAATGGACTCGTATCCACCTGTTCTAATTGGGCCTTAGTCTCCTGTACGCAAAGAATATCATATTTCCCTTCTTGCAACCAGTCTACCAATCCCTTTTTAACCGCAGCTCGAATGCCGTTTACATTGTAGGAAACAATCGTTTTACTCATATTATAGGAATTATACTTTTATTCAAATTGATCTACCACAGTCACTCCAACTCCATGGTAGGACTCCATTTTGGGTAATTCTTCTACCGCTTGTCTAAGAGAGATCGTTCTACCAATCAATTTCTCAGGCTGTAGAACTCCTCTTTTGATCATATCAAGCATCCGCGGATACTCGTAGGCCTGCATTCCATGGCTACCATAAATCTCCAGTTCGTGAGCCACCACTTTGTCCATCGGAATTCGAGGATGCTTATGATCACCAACCATGAGGCCCACTTGGATGTGTTTCCCTCGTTTGCGTAAGCTAGACACAGAATTAAAGCAAGTGGTAGGGCTACCCAAAGCATCAACAGATACCTGTACACCACCTTGGCTATAATCCCGAATCGCCTCTACGGGATTCTTCACTTTAGTGGCATCAATAGTAGCAACCGCTCCCAAAGCCTTAGCCAACTTTAACTGCTGAGGATTGATATCAATACCAATCACGTTGGCACCTAAGGCGTGCGCAATCATAATAGCAGACAGTCCAACTCCACCACAACCATGGATGGCGACAAACTCTCCTCCCCCAACTTTCCCCTGAGCTACAATTGCTCTAAAGGCCGTACTGAATCGACAGCCTAGGCTTGCAGCTGTTACAAAGTCCATTTCATCCGGCAGGCGTACTAAGTTTATATCGGCATATTCTATGGCTACGAACTGCGCAAAAGCCCCCCAATGTGTGAATCCCGGCTGAAACTGATTATCACAAACCTGATGGTTTCCAGAGAGACATTCCTCGCAATGCCCACAACCTCCTACAAAAGGCAAGGTCACTCGATCCCCGACTTCCCATCTAGAAACGTTTGCTCCTTTATCCACAATCACTCCCGCTAACTCATGTCCAGGCACATGTGGTGGCGTAATGTCTGGATCATGCCCCATCCAACCATGCCAATCACTGCGGCAAAGGCCATTTGCTTCCACTCGCAATACCACGCCTTGTGGACTAGGGATGGGGTCAGGGACGGATTCGATTCGTAAAGGCTCGCGAAAGTTGTCGTATAATATGGCTTGCATAGGTCTAGTTGGATAAGTCGTTGCGAATGGAGATACATGTATGCATCATCGGTAAAGATAAAATATTCTCTGTGGCCTAAAAGTCCCCCATTATCGATTACTTGGAGGCTAACCAACTGGCAATATTTAACAACAGCTGGATGTTTTGTCGAGCTTCTGGCTGATTGAGTCCCATTTTATATTTCCCTTGCGATATTTGGGCGGAGAACATGGCCGCCTCCCCAGATACTACCACCTTTCCTTTCCCATATTCTCGATAAGCTAATTGATGAGTATCCGCAGCTGGTCGAAATTCCGTTCGTTCCTCAAACTGCCAAGCTACTTCCGGTAAAGCCAAAACATATTCATCCGATAAACTGAGGATTGGGTTTGCTTCTGGTGGGATGTAGAACCCCTGGCCCGTAAAGGTGACTACTGTGTCAATCCGTTGCTCAGGAAGCTGCCCATCGGTAATAAGGTTACTTTGCAGCGAACTATCTGCCCTGACAAAAATCTCTGGATTCCGCTTCCGCTTATCAAAAGCAAAACTGTTGGTCATTTCAAAACCAAATCGGCTAGCCAGTTGATGAGCTGCCCCTGGGAAAGGCATATGATCTGCAATGAGAAACAGGCTCCCACCTGTCCGAACCCAAGCTTCGACTGCATCCATTTCAGCATGGGTAAAGGCAGATGGATTGGGCAAAGACCAATCTTTCACATTCCGCGTATGTATGGCATTCGCAATCACCAAGATATCAGTCTGAGCTAGACTTTGTTGGTTAAACTTACCTTTGTGGCCTTTGATTTGATAGCCATCCTTACGCAATATCCAGGCAAAGGTTTGGTATCGCCCCTGGATGGTGTGAAAATTGTGATGCCCTTCGTCAATTGCTATGACAGGACCGTCGCTGTTCGGAAAAGACTTTGTGGCAAGATCCACCTGAAAGCTTGTATCTGCTACTTGCTGAGCGCTCAGCAGACCACTACTTAGACAGGTCAATATTCCAATCCATAGAAGGAATCGACACATGTGAAGGATTTTAATAAACAGTTGAGTGCTTTTGCGGCTGGGCGCTACAGCTCTAGACCTTAACCGTTCGCTTCTGTTCCCAGGCCCAAGCCGTTTTCATAATATCTTCTATTCCATACTTTGGGGTCCAACCCAGGGCGCTTGCAGCTTTGTCTAGGTTGGCATAGATCGCGACCACATCACCCGGACGCCGTGGCCCAAGCTCATAATTAAGTGCCTGACCGGTGACCTTCATGAAAGCATTTACTGCTTCCAGAACAGACACACCTTCTCCAATTCCTAGGTTGAAAACAGTATAGTTAGAACTGTTCTTTTGATTGATGAGAAACTGCAAGGCCTTGGTGTGTGCATTGGCCAGATCCATTACATGAATATAATCGCGGATACAACTTCCATCTCTAGTGTCATAATCATCTCCAAACACCATCATCTTATCGCGTTTTCCAATGGCCGTTTCAGTGATTACGGGTATTAAATTAGAAGCCTTCTGTAGCGGCGATTCTCCCAATAAGGCAGTAGGATGAGCCCCACAAGGGTTGAAATAGCGGAGGGATACAAAACTGGAAGAATGCTGCTTTTGAGCAAAGTCCCGTATAATTTGTTCTCCGATCTGCTTAGTACGTCCGTAGGGAGATTCTGCCTCCTGCAAAGGAGTCTCTTCTGTGACCGGCAATGCATCCGTATTACCATACACAGAACAAGAGGAGGAGAAGATAAAGTGATCCACCTCATTCTCTTCTACACAAGTCAATACATTTAGCAGGCTATTGATATTGTTGTTGAAATAGCGCAGCGGTTGCTCCACCGACTCTCCCACAAATTTCAGGGCTGCAAAATGGATCACCCCCTTAATATCAGGATGATCAACAAAAATCTGTTTGGTCGCTGCCAGGTCGCAGAGATCAACTTGATAATTTTGCACCTTCGTCCCAGTAATGGCCTCTACACCGTCCAAGGAATCGGCACTGGAATTAACAAGGTTGTCAACAGAAACTACTTCAAAGCCATTGTCCAATAGATCTACAATAGTATGGCTGCCGATGTAACCGCAACCACCTGTCACTAAGACCTTCATAATTTTTTTGTTTAGAACCGTTTAGATAAAGCGCAATGGGCAAAGGCTAAATTCCTGAATGAGACGGGGCTTTTGTATGGTTTAATGCGATTCGCAAAAGCTGATGGACAATTCTGGCTAAGGCAAGGATGTAACAAAAGCCGTTCAACAAAGTCGGGAACTTATTTTTTGATCATTACTTAATGTTTAGATTTGCGAACTGCAAAACTATCGAAAAAACAGATTACGTACAATAGGTAGGTAATGTGACCGTGGTAATCGTGAAGTTTCTGGTAGTGAGTTTTATGGCTAGGCAAGGCAGAAAAATCA
>CAJXPD010000067.1 GCA_913057785.1 uncultured Lewinella sp.
AGATTCTGGGGAGCGTAGCTTGAGGAGAGCGGCAGTGGCTAGGGACATCGCGTCTACGATATCGTCTGCTAGGACATCCTTACGACGGGTCTGTTCCATCACTGTTGTGTATAGGGATCCGAGCGCGGGAAAGTGTTTTGTAATTAGTTGCAAACGATCCTGAATACCCTCTTTGGTTTTTTTGCTAGTCTGGAGTGCTTGTTCACCGTTGAGGCCATAAAAGATAAGCTCCGGATGTGCTTCTTCAAAACGTTGGCGCTCGGAGGCCGGGAGCTGTAGAAGGAATTCGTCAACCTCCCGAATTTTAGGAATGATATTGATACTTTGCCGGGAAAGCTTTTTGCCGGTATGCTTGAAATTGATCGCTGATGCTTCTTCCAAGCTGCCATATAGCGCTTGGCGACATGGTGGAGTGAATATGCTGGAATGACGAAATGGGCTTAGATGTCTCCTGGCTAATCGATCACAGGTCCTGCCCTCACTTCCCTGCTCTACTAAGCCGATGGGCATGTCAACCAAGACGGATGCTGCCTCCTTATGGAGCTGATGAAAACTCTTTAGGTCTTTGCAGAAGTTATAATCCCATCCTCCCTGATGAAATACTATGGTAATCCACCCAGATCTACAGCCGTCGATTCCAGCTATGTATTCCTCTTCTTGCCTAGGCACAGATCAAACTATCAGAGTTGCGATTCCTTAGCCAATAATTCCATGTCTCTTACCAACAAGCGCCGACGATCGAAAGTGAGGATGTTTTTGTTTCGCAAGTCGTTGAGTACTGTCGTTACGGTTTGACGGGAAGTAGCCGTAAGGTTGGCAATCTCTTGATGCGTCATAAACTTTCTAACGACCTGCTCATACCCTACTCTTTGTCCTTTATTAGTGGCCAAACTGTGTAAGAATTCAATGATCCTAGTTCTTGAATCTTTGAAAACCAGCGCTTCCAGTCGCTGCTCCATTTCGAGCATTCTAGACCCCATAATTTTCATGAGGAAAAGGTTAAGAGCATTGTGGTCACGCATCAGAGCTTTCATATCGACAACGGTAAGAATACAAAGGGATGTATCTTCCATGGCATAGGCGAAGTCCCGACGTTTCTCTTCTCCAATCAACGACAATTCTCCGAACACTTCCCCCTTATTGAGGATGGCTTTAGTAATCTCTTTCCCGGTATCAGCATAGCTTCCAATCTTGACTCTTCCTTCTGTTAAGAAGTACAATCGATCAGCTTGCTCATCCGGGAGATAGATATATTCTCCTTTTTTGAAAACTTTGTGTGAATGCTGTTCCATATCGCCACGGCCTACTTTCTTAGGGCAAAAAAGACCGGTAACATCAATGTTTTCTAAGTACCAGAGTGATTGATTATTACTCATAGAACCTGTTCTTTGGTTGTAATTAGCTTTGAGTTGGAATATAGTAGTTTAAGCGGTAAGTGAAAATCCTGCCCATCACAATTGTGTCTGATTACGAGCTTGAATTAGCACCTACTTGTCATTTAAGCGTTTTAACAATACGGCCAAAACGAAGGTTGTCCTTAGGAAAAAGAAGTGAGCTAAACTGTCTCTAAGGTAACATTTGAAACCATTGTTAGCGCTCATCGTCGGGTCTAAGCCCGAATCGATCAATCAATTCTCTGACCTTAGGATTGGCCTCGTTCATCAACAGAAATTTCTCTTTAGCGTTGAGCATTTTCTTTGGCTTAGGAGCTGCCTTTTGGACGAGCGAATCATCTTTTTGGATCTTCATGATAAGATCACTTCTACCGACTTGCTTTCTAATAAAGTCCATCAAACTCAATTCTTCGCGAATGGCGCTTTCTGCCAATCCAGAACCTACTTTGATGATCAATGTCTTCTCGTGCAGGTCAATTTTCGCATTTCTAAAGATACCCTTGATGGTATCTTTATCCAATTGTTTTATAAATGCTGTCCAAGCTGTTTGGATGTCTTCCAGTGTTAGCTCAGTCTGTTCTAGTTCTTCTTCCTTTACAACGTCCTCTTGAGCTTCAGCTAGCAAGGAATCTAAACTTACCTTAGCTATGCTGTGCTTGGTTGTTACCTTATTAGCAACACTTGGAGCGTTAGTATGGCTGTGTCCATTGGAAGAACTGCTCACTGCAGGAGCAACAGGTTCGACTTCCTTGGCGTCAGGAGTAGCTTCCTTAGCATCTTGGTTTGGCCCTTCTTCAGGCGTGACGGGTTCGGGCTTTGGTTGACTATGTTCGACTTGAGATGGAGGAGGAACTATAGGTTGGTTGCTGTCAACCGTTTTTTTTTCCGGGACCGCTTCAGCAGGCGCATGTCGGGAAAGCCTAAAAGCTCGGTTGATATGAGCCATTTTGATTAAGGCCATTTCAGCATGCAGCCGCTTATTGCGGGCCATTTTATAATTTATATCACAATCATTGGCTAGATTCAGTGCCGTTAGAAGGTACGAGTTCGGACTGATAGCAGCCTGTTCCTTATATCTTTGGCGTAGGCCATCACTTACTTCTAGCAATGATAGCGTTTGTTCATCTTTGCATACTAGCAGGTTTCGAAGATGTTCTGCTAGTCCATTGACGAATAGTTCGGCATCGAACCCCTTTCTCAGAATATCATCAAATATCAAGAGCACTTGAGAGACATCTTCTCTCAATAAAGCATCAACAAATTTGAAGTAATAATCATAGTCCAACACATTAAGGTTGGTAATGACATCTTCATAAGTGATCTTTTTGCCCGAAAAGGAAACGATCCGATCAAAAATCGATAGAGAATCTCTGAGGGCTCCATCCGCTTTCTGGGCGATAATATGAAGTGCATCACTTTCTGCCTCAATCCCTTCTTGCGCACAAATCTCCGCTAAGTGTTTTACCATATTAGGCACCTGTATTCTTCTAAAGTCGAAGATTTGACAGCGAGACAGAATGGTGGGGATGATCTTGTGCTTTTCTGTAGTAGCCAATATGAAAATGGCGTATGGAGGAGGTTCTTCCAAGGTCTTCAGGAAGGCATTGAAAGCTTGTTGACTCAGCATGTGCACCTCATCAATGATGAAGACTTTATATTTCCCTTTCTGTGGCTGGAATCGCACTTGCTCAATCAACGCCCTAATGTGCTCAACAGAGTTATTTGAGGCTGCATCAAGTTCCGTGATGTTAAATGAGGCATTTTCATTAAACGCTAGACAAGAATCACAAGTATTACAGGGTTCAAAATCTGAGGTGGGATTCTGGCAATTGAGTACTTTGGCTAATATTCGAGCACAAGTCGTTTTACCTACTCCTCTTGGACCACAGAATAGAAAGGCATGAGCTAGATGGTCATTCTGTAAGGCATTCTTGAGGGTCAGAGAAACGTGCTCCTGCCCTACTACTTCGTCAAAACGATTGGGTCGATATTTACGTGCCGATACGACGAATGTACTCATGCAATAGATGGATTATTTTTCCAGCTTTGGACCTTAATAAGCTAATTTATCTTAACCAAAGCCTTCCTACAAAGATAGGAAAAAAGATGGGCTTTAGATTTCTTTCTACATCCGAGCTGACAGTTGTCGTAAAATGAGAACCAAGCAGTCCGTCTGCGGCTACAGTCCAAGCTTAGCTGGCGTAGGATACTGATTATTTATACCTTTGGAGAAGCTTTATTGAAAGAAGAACTCTGCTGTAAGAAAGATATGTCGACTTCAACCTCATACTGTAAAAACTGTGAGCAGCCCCTTCATAAGGGTGCCGCTTATTGTGCCCACTGTGGACAGAAAAATACGGATGGACGTATTACTGTTCGAAGTCTATTTACAGAGTTTTTTGACGCGGTTTTCAATATCGAATCTCGCACCTTACGGACCCTCCGAGCACTTTTTATACCGGGAAAACTCACCGAGGAATACTTTGAAGGTAGGCACAAAAGGTATGTTCACCCGCTTCGTACCTTATTGGTGATGTCCATTCTGCTCATTTTGACATTGGGGTATCTCGATTTTGATAAAGTAACGAACCATCCCTATGTGATATGGGATGAAATGCAACGGCAGAATCAAACAGAATTGGTGATTGATTCTTTGGTGATGGCCCGGCAACAAACTAGTGCTGTCTTCCAAAACGACACCGTGGATCAAGCCCTTGATTCCCTTCAATACTTCTTACGACGGCGCGTAGGTTGGTATGGCGATAGCTTCAACCTACGGAAATATATGACGCTCTTTGATAATGACGGAGTAAGGATGATTAAAAGAGAAGACTTCTTGCAACTCAGTCCAAAGGAGTTAACCGATAAGTATGAGCCGGAAGGCTGGTTTAACCGGCAAACCTTTCAACAGACCGCAAAGTACATACAAGATGAAAGTGTCTTGTCTTCCTATTTAGTGGGAAGTATGTCTTGGATTGCCCTGCTCATCATGCCAGTCATTGCCTTCATGTTTCAACTATTTTATCGGAAACAAAAACGGTTTTACGTTGAGCATCTAGTTTTTTCTTTTCATCTGCACTCTTTCTTTTTTCTGCTACTGAGTTTAGGGTTACTGATAGCATACGGCACAGGAATTAGTCTTTTGATATTAGTCATCGTGCTCTCTGCCATTTATCTGCTCTTTGCCTTAAAGCGGGTTTACCAAGAGAGATGGGGTAGAACGATTGGAAAGCTCCTACTCATTGGAATTTCCTATATGGTCCTATTGCTAGCCATTTTTGTTGGCGTTACTGTAAGTAGTTTTTTCATCTTCTGAGAGGGTATATTGCTTATTCATTGCAATTTTCGCAGAAGACGGTTCGAATCTTTTCATCTCTTTGTAGCTGAAAATAAGTCTTGATCCATTGGCAAAGTCTTTTGGAGTTCTGAGCTAAACAGCGTTCCAATAGTTCATAGTAGGATGCCTCGCGTTCTCCCCCCTTCCAAATGCTGAACGTTTGGAAATAGGTAAAAAGAAGGTCTTCTGAAGCGTCTTCACGATTGAGATAAGGGCGCATTGTTTCTAATGACCAATCCAAGTAGTAGTTGCGGTTGAAAAACCTCGTTAGGGAGAGGGCTTCGGCTTCACTGATGTCCTCTTGTGAGAAAAAATCCTGGATGGCTAGCATGGAGGCGTTGCGGTCACCGTATCTTCTTTGATGGAAATAGTAATCTACGGCTGCGAGGTGGAAGTTGACCATTAAGCGATCCAAGGTACGTTCAATGTTTTGGTATTGGATAGCGGTTTCCCGACGATCGTACAATTGTAAAATGGCTGAGTTCAAAGCCTCAGGATCTTCTAATGGAGTTCCTTCTTCGTAGAGATAGCGTACAGCATACCCCAAATAGTTGAACTGTAAAGACAGGTCAAGTGGAGCGAGTGCTTGAATTTCCTTTATTCGATCAATATATGCCTCGTCTGTGCGTATGCTCTTCTTGAAGAAAAGCTCTAAAGAAAGGGCATTGCTTAATAACCATTTATTCTTTGCTGTGATCGGAATGTTGAGCTCGAGCAGGTCAGATAAGTTCACTTTAAATTCCAAAAATAGCCGGACCAATTCTTCTTGTAACTGTAATGCTTTTTCGGCTTTTTCTTGATTAATGGCTGTTTGCAAAGCCTCTAATTTTGTTTTGGCATCCTCCGATGTCGAAGCAGTTTCATAGGGGCTAAATGCACCATTTCGTCTTTGTTGGTAATAGATGATTACTTGTGCTTCTCTTTGTTCCGCTAGTAGTGCAGATAAAGATGTTTCGACACCAGGCTCTTTGAGCTTTTGTTTAACCTGCTTTCTATCCATTTGAATCAATGATCCCCATGCTGTTCCCAATACTTGACGATAGAATAAATCCCAGTTTTCTGCTGCTTGCGTTTTGATTTTTGAGCTATCCGCTCCGAGTTGTTGGAGTGCTACCTTGATCGTATCAGCCCTTTTCTGTTGGAGCACCAGATTATTCGCAGTGCTTCCTTCGATAGAGCTATAGGCCAATACTTGCATGGAATCAATTTGGCCTGAGTATTTATCTATAAACTGGTTTACTTTCTCCCATTCTCCTGGGAAGAAACTGATGCTACTCTTGTCAAATTTAAGTTTTAGACGCTCAGTTGAGGAGATGGCTTTTGTGGCTGAGCGTTTGATATGTTCTACCGCTGCGACTTGGATAGGCTGTACCGTTTCGTCTTTACTAAAGGCCCAAATTGGATTGATGCGGAATAGTGGTAGATCACTAAATGGAATGGCGACGGGGAAGACCTCTTCACAGACTCGATTATTCTTGATTAGGAGTACATTCAACTGAAGGTTTTTTTGATTCAGACTAGCCGGAATTTTACCTAAGTAGGTATACAGGCGGCTAGTATCGGGGTGTTGATTATTGCGATACAGCCCTCTGGAAAATACAGGTTCCAAAAGATATCCATCATGGGCAGGACTCGGGTAGAGATCTATTTCCCCATCGCATTTGAATTGATCTTTATGAATAATATCAATGGCTAATCCATCGCGACTTCCGGAGATCATTTCTTGCAACACCGCCTTGTCATGATATTCAAGGTAAATCGAAGAACCGAACATCCGCAGATGTATAGGAAGGTCAATACTCAGATAGGGATTGTTGGTTACCAATTGACAAGTACGAGTCTCAGGAGGCTGCAAGGAATGAGCATCTGTTACCACTTGAACGCCATCGAAAGCTTGAAAGGGTTTACCAGCGAGAACTTGAACGACATAAAGGCCATTATCGCCCGGATCAAAAACAAAAAAGGCCCCCATCAAAGCATGCCTGGGGTTGTTTAAACGGCCTTCCCCTGGTCTATTTCTCCAGTAATTGAAGATGGCTTTGGCTTGTAGCTCGTAGCTCTCTTGGATGGGGACAAGGGCTAGGTTTTCAACTAGAAAGCTGAAGGTGCCATCATGACTGCTCACTCGTTCCTCTAGTGTGTTTTTGCCAGTAAACATCTGATGATGCGTAAGCTTCTGTACCGCTTTGATATAGCGAGCCTGGTCTTTGGCAGCCAACTTAAGAATGTTATTTATAGCTAGGCTTGGTAGGTCTTGTGCTTGGCGATACGCATTAGTGACTTCCAGGAGTTTTTCTTCTAGTAATTCAACGTCCAACTCAGCAGGAATGAAGGACTGGGACTGGATAAATACAGGGGCCAAAAAGAATACCAGAAGCAACTGGTGAGCGTAGTTCATATGATCGCACTTTAGCAGTAATATAAGTGAATGTACCCTCCGCCGCAAGTCGATTTTAGACAAAATAGGATTTAATTTATCATCTTAGTTTGACTTTTAAACTAAGTGCCTGTATATTTGTTTCCGAATTCGCGATTAGCGATCCTTTTGATCACTTAATACAGAGGTATGCTTGGAGCTATTGCAGGAGACATTATTGGGTCAAGATTTGAGCGAAATGGTTGGAAGCAGAAAGATTTTCCGTTATTTGAGCGCTCATCGGTTTTTACGGATGATACTGTGCTAACGATCGCAGTGGCTGATGCCATGCTAAACGATTTATCCTACGAATCGGCTTTAAAAACCTGGGGACGCCGTTACCCCTTGGCGGGTTATGGAGGAACTTTTAAGGGCTGGTTAGCAGGTGCGATAAAGGGGCCTTACAATAGCTGGGGTAATGGATCTGCCATGCGCGTAAGCCCAGTAGGTTGGTTGTGCAATACACTAGGTGAGGTATTGGCAGAAGCAGAAGCAAGTGCTGCCGTAACCCATAATCATCCAGAAGGCATAAAAGGAGCGAAAGCGATTGCGGCAAGCATTTTTCTGGCTCGTACGGGTCATGAAAAGGAAGCTATTCGCAATTATTGTATTGATACTTTTCAGTACGACTTACGTCAAACGGTAGATGATATAAGGCCCAATTATAGCTTTGATGTAAGTTGTCAGGGTTCGGTACCACAGGCGATTGTTTCTTTTCTGGATGGAGAAGACTTTGAGGATACGGTGAGAAACGCTATTTCATTAGGCGGAGATAGCGATACTATTGCTGCGATGGCGGGCAGTATCGCTGAAGCTTATTATGGCTCTGTACCGGCCGAGATACTGGACGAAGTTTTCGTTCGCTTAACTGCGGATGTGAAACAAATTATAAAGCAATTTAGAAATACTCAAACACAGTTGGCCTAGGCCAATATAAGGAGTGCCTTGTATGCCTCCGCTCAAATACATAACCATGAGAATAGCCTTAGCGCAAATCAATGTACACGTCGGAAATTTTGCTGGGAATCTGGAGAAAATGAAAGCAGCAGTAGAAACAGCCAAGTCCCAAGGAGCCGACATAGTCTGTTTACCAGAGCTAGCCACCGTGGGTTATCCCCCCAGAGATTTTTTAGAGTTTGAAGACTTTATCGACCTAGCTGAAAACGGGATCAAAGAGTTGGCTAAGTTCGCTCAAGATATTGCCATCGTGGTGGGTTCGGTTAGTAGAAATCCGGTGGTCGAAGGGAAGGATCTTTATAATTCTGTGTATTTCTTAGCGGAAGGCAAGGTGCATTTTGTGCAACATAAGACGCTATTGCCGACCTATGATATTTTTGATGAGTATCGCTACTTCGAACCTGCTTCTGAATGGAAGGTATTGGAATATAAGGGAAAGCGAATTGCATTGACCGTTTGTGAAGATCTATGGAATGTTGGCAATGAGAATCCATTGTATAAAATCTGTCCAATGGATGAGATGATGGATCAATCTCCTGAGTTAATCCTAAATGTATCGGCTTCGCCCTTCGGGTTTGCGCATGCCGAAGATCGGCTACACGTCTTGAAAACGAATGTGGAACGCTATAAACTTCCGCTTTTCTACGTCAATCATGTAGGTGCGCAAACGGAGATCCTATTTGATGGTGGATCGGTGGTACTTTCTCCTGACGGTAATGTGTTTCAAGAAATGATCTACTTCCAAGAGGAGGTCCAGACCTTTGATTTGGATGAAGTGATAAAGGGGGGACAAGAGCGACAGCAGGAGAAGGACAAGATGACCCTTATTCACGACGGACTAGTTATGGGCTTGCAGAACTACTTCGGGAAACTAGGATTCAAGAAGGCCATTTTAGGGCTTTCAGGGGGGATTGATTCGGCGGTGGTTGCGGTATTGGCAGCCAGGGCTTTAGGGGAGGATAACGTTCGAGTGATTCTTATGCCTTCTCAGTTTTCCAGTGACCATTCGGTGAATGATGCCCGCCAATTGGCGGAGAATCTTGGGGTTCAATATGATATCATTCCCATTGAATCTATGTATGAATCCTTCTCGACGGCCTTGGAACCACATTTTTGGGCAAAGCCATTCAATATTGCTGAAGAAAACATCCAGGCTCGGATTAGAGGAATGCTGTTGATGGCCTTCTCTAATAAGTTTGGGAACATCGTTTTGAATACTTCGAATAAAAGTGAAATGGCCGTTGGCTACGGCACTTTATATGGGGACATGTGTGGAGGCCTATCTGTGATCGGAGATGTGTATAAGACGGAGGTTTTTGAATTGGCGCGGTTCATGAACAAAGATGGGGAGGTGATTCCTGAAAATATCATAACCAAACCTCCTAGTGCAGAGCTTCGGCCTGACCAAAAGGATACCGATAGCCTTCCCGAGTACGATGAACTAGATCCTATTCTCTTCCAATACATTGAAAAGCATCAAAGCCCACAGGACATCATTGAAATGGGGTATGATGAAAAGTTGGTGCGTCGTATTCTACGCTTGGTCAATATCAACGAATTCAAACGACATCAGACAGCCCCAGTTTTGAGGGTTTCAGATAAAGCTTTTGGAATGGGACGACGGATGCCTATCGTTGGAAAGTACTTGGCTTAATTTTATTGTATAAATTTTTGTTTATCACTGCTAATTTGATCTATGCATCCCGCTCCTAATCCTGTTCATTCTGCTTTAATTGGTCTAGCCGTGGCCGATGCCCTTGGGGTTCCTGTCGAATTTCGGTCACGAGCTGAGCTGAAGGTCGATCCCGTCAGAGGAATGCGGGCTTACGGTACCTATAACCAAGTTGCTGGAACTTGGTCGGATGATTCCTCTATGGCTTTTTGTATAGCAGAAAGTATAGCAAAGGGCTACGATTTAAAGGATGTAGCCCAAAATTTCGTCAATTGGAAGTATGCCAATTATTGGTGTCCACATGGCGAATTGTTTGACATTGGCAATCAAACTAGCTCGGCTATAAGTCGATTGAGGGATATACTCATCAGTGGGCGGGCGGAGGAGTTAGGTAAGCTGTATTCCGATGATCCAATGGACAATGGCAATGGATCCTTGATGCGTTGTATTCCTCTATTGTTTTTGATCAAAGGCAAACCCATAGATGAGCAATTTCGATTGATAAAGGAGGTTTCTGCTTTAACTCATGGTCATATCAGGTCAACCATTGCTTGTTTGTTCTATCTATTGATAGCAGCGCATATCTTAAATGGTCAAGAAAAGAAAGCTGCATACCTCGCCGCCTGTAAACAGGTGAAAGCATGGATGGAAGAGAAGGATATCTCTGAAGCAGAGCAGGCTGTTTTCGCCAAGGTCCTTGGAGGAGAGATTAATTTGGAGCAAGAGGAGAACATCGAGTCTGGAGGGTATGTCATGCACAGTCTGGAGGCAAGCCTTTGGTGTTTCTTGAAATATGGCGATTATGCTTCCGCTGTTTTGGCGGCGGTGAATTTGGGGCGAGATACGGATACGACGGCAGCTATTACGGGTGGTCTGGCAGGTTTATATTACGGCTTGGATCTGATCCCAGAGGACTGGATCAATACCATTGCTCGCCTAGAGGATATCTACGACTTAGCGGATCGCCTGGAAAAGGCCTACCTCAGAACGTCAGCTTCTTGATATTGTCTAAATAGGACCGACTTACGCGTACTACGTCCTGATTATTCATTACGATATCGTAGCTGCCTGGGTGTTTGAACACTTCCTTCACGCAGTTGATATTGATGATGGAGGAGCGGTGTACTCTAATGAATAGTTGTGGATTGAGTTTTTCTTCCAACTGACTTATCCCGTAATTGCTCAAATAATTGTGATCTCGTGTGATCAATTTGGAGTAGTCGCCTTCAGCTTCAATCCGAATGATTTCTGCTACCTGTACGGCTACCAACTTATTCTTACTAGACACCAGGATGTTTTCCGGATAGGAACTGCTCTTCGTATTGATGCTTTCTGCTAGATTTTGCAGTTGAGCCAAATAGTCCCCAGATGAATTTACGGTACGCTTAATAGCTTGGGCAAAACGTTCTTTTGTGTAAGGTTTGAGCAGGTAGTCCATCGCGTGAACCTCGAAAGCTTGCAAGGCATATTGGTCATAGGCCGTGGAGAAGATGATGTGTGGCATTTCCTCCAAGTGTTGCAATACTTCGAAGCCCGTTAATCCAGGCATTTGAATATCCAGAAAAACAATACTTGGCTTGAAGTTATTGATGGCGTTGACAGCATCCACTCCATTATTGCACTCCTGTAGGATGATAAGATCAGGATAGTCGGCGAGATATTCTCTGATGAGGGAGCGTGCTGGGGCCTCATCATCTACTATAATCACTTTCTGCATAGCTATAAAGGAATTGAGAATTGGACACTTAGACCACTGGGCATATTTTTATTTAGTTGAAGCCCTTTACCATAGCGTCTAAGTAATCTTCTATGGGTATTTGATAAGCCAACACCTTGATCTAGTAAATCTTCTAAGTTGCCACTAGTAACCCCTTGGCCAGAATCTTTTACAATGATCTCTACACTATCATTCTTCTGGTGGATATGAATCCATACCTTTCCTCCCGCTACGGATGGAGCTATTCCGTGCTTGATCGCATTTTCGATCAGAGGTTGGATTAGTAAAGGCGGTATTCTCTCTTGAAGAGTTTCTGGAGCAACATCAATGTGATAGACCATTCGCTCCCCAAATCGGGCTTTTTCCAGATCCAGATACTTTGTGATAAAGTCAATTTCTTCAGCCACGGTCACACGCTCCACCTTAGAGGCTTTTAATTGATAGCGGAAGAGGTCTGACAATTGAGCGATCATGATTCGGGTTTCCTCTTGGGCTGCGGGTACTGAAGCACTGATCGTATTGAATACATTATAGAGGAAATGCGGGTTGATTTGGGCTTTTAAGGCTGACAATTCGCTTTGCAGCGCAATCTGTCTAAGTTCAGCAGCGTGTTCCCTTTCTTTCTGAAGTTTATTGTAATAGTCATATAGATGGAGGATGCCAAATTGAATGAAATACAGTAAGGAAGGAATATAAAGATCCCAAACCCTACCCACACCCCGGAGGTGGCCTAGCCCCAACAACTCGCAACTCCCATAATACAGATTGATCCACAAAAAAACGTAGATCGGTAAAGTCACTAGATGCAACATTAATTTTTTGGAGAAGGTCCAATCTTTTAGCTTTCTAAAATATAGCCACCAAAACGGTATGATAGATAGGAACTTGAGCAAGTAATCTAAAGGAACCGATAGGTAGTAGAAGTACAGGGCCCCAGAATTAACTACCAAGGTGATGAAATAGGTGAAGGCAAAGAAGAAATAAATACCAATGAATAGTAGTAATTCTCGTAGTGGGATATTCCAAACTCGTCGATCTAAGTATTGAGCGTTAGTCATGAGACCAATCTACGAAAAAAGCCATTTTCTCAGGAGTCCCTTCCGACGAATGACCATATAGACCGACGAATGACATGAACAAAATTTGATCGGTTCATTTGGCAACTGAACGGAATTCGATTTACTCCAGCTGCTTTCTGGACTAGTTTTGAAGTATCAATTCTGAATCAAAACTGTTATTTATGAAAGCTCACAACTTAAGCACCCATTTCACTCTATTGCTCGGGCTACTACTATGTGGTAACCTTTTAATCGCCCAAGATGCACTCGTCCAAGGTCGAGTGTTAGATGATACGAAGAACAGTATGAGTTTTGCTACTGTGGTTCTTCTAAAGGCGCAGGATTCTACTATGGTGAAGGCGGATTATACGCAGGAGGATGGATCTTTTGAATTGCCTGGGCTCATGGCGGGATCTTATCTATTGCAGATTACCAATATCGGATTTGAACCTGCTTACCAAATGGTGGTATTAGCGGAGGGAGAAAAGAAAGAGGTAGCGCCTATTCAGATGCAAGTTGCGACGGCCCAGCTCAAGGAAGTGGTCGTAAAAACACAACGACCTTTGATTGAGGTCAAGACTGATAAAACTGTATTTAATGTTGAAGGTAGTATCAATGCCACCGGAAGTAGCGCCATGGAGCTACTTCGGAAATCACCCGGCGTCGTCGTTGATGGAAGCGACAATATTTTGCTTCAAGGGAAAACGGGGGTGCGCGTCTATATAGATGGCAAGCCCTCCCCTTTAGGCGCAGCTGCCTTGGCGGCTTATCTGAATTCCTTACAATCATCCGAGATCAATGCGATTGAAATCATTACCAACCCATCTGCTAGATATGATGCTGAAGGTAATGCTGGAATCATCAACATTAGATTGAAAAAAGACAAGCGATATGGCTTCAATGCCAATGTGAATCTTGGAGCCTCTTACGGTATATATCCCAAGACAAACAATTCTGTCAGCTTCAATCAAAGAAACAAGCAGACTAACTTCTTTGGTAGTTATGGTTTGAATGTCTCTAAATCAGAGGACTTTATCAATCTTTTCCGCGAGCAAAGCGGGCAGACTTTTGATCAGCGTTCTGTAAATACGCGGAATGCGACTACCCATAACATCAAAACTGGATTGGACTGGTTCATCAACAAACAGGAGACTTTTGGTATCCTAATCAATGGGAATGTTAGCCAGTCTGATTGGGTCAATTATAGCCGGACTCCAATCGCCTTTGCGGATGCAACTACCATAAGCCAGATTTTGATTGCAGATAATACCAATGACAGTCAACGAGATAATTTCAATTTCAACCTAAACTATCAATGGAGGGATACCCTTGGGCGCTCCCTCAACCTAGATGCGGACTATGGCCTATTTAGAAGTGAAGTATTCTCAATGCAACCCAATTTCTACAAAGATCCATCGGAACAGGTGACCCTATTCGAACGAGTATTTAGCACGGATGCACCTACAGAAATAGACATTTATACGGTAAAGGGAGATTATGAGCAGAATTGGGCCGGCGGCAAATTGGGACTGGGATTCAAGAGTTCTTTGGTCAACACGAACAACATCTTTGATTTTTTCAATGTGGAGGACGATACGCCAGTTTTAGATATTGATCGTAGCAATCAATTCGAATTCTCGGAAAATATCAATGCTTTGTACGCCACCTACAAAAAGCAAATGGGACGTAAATGGAATCTACAACTTGGCTTGCGGATGGAACAAACCAATTCTCTAGGAGATTTGACGAGCGAAAAGGAAAATGAGATCGACAAAGTGGAAAGACATTATCTGGACTTTTTCCCGAGCGGAGGAGTCACCTATTCTCCCAACCGACTCAATCAATGGCGTGTCAACTTCAGCCGTAGAATTGATCGACCTACTTATCAGGATTTGAATCCCTTTGAGTTCAAATTGGATGAGCTTTCTTTCCGAAGAGGAAACCCATTCCTTCGTCCGCAATACACCAATAGTGTGCAGCTTTCTCACACCTACAAATATGTGTTGAACACCACCTTGAGTTACAGCCATACCACCGATTTCTTTGCACAAGTTTCTGATACCTTGGGAGTAGATAAGAATTTCATTTCACAGCGGAACTTAGCCGATCGAAAGAATATCAGCTTGAGTGTGAGCTATCCCTTTAATATCCGGAAATGGTGGAGTGTATATGCCAGTACTAGTGTTTACAATACGCAGTATGATGCTACTTTTGAAGAAGGTAAATCGATCAATCTCAATGCTACGTCCTTCAGTTTCTATGGCCAGAATACCATCACGCTACCCGCTGATTGGAAATTGCAGCTATCTGGTTTTTACAACGCTCCCGGTATCTGGGGCGGAACGTATGAAAGCGGTCGCATCTATAGTGTAGACTTTGGAGTTCAGAAGAAGGTGTTCAATGGAAAGGGCAATGTCAAGCTAAGTGTAACAGATATTTTCCGCGGCATGCCATGGTCAGGCATAAGGGAGTTTGGAGGCTTAGTAATCAGAGCGAATGGTGGCTGGGAAAGCCGTCAAGTACGCTTCAACTTTACCTATCAGTTAGGAAATGATCAGGTAAAGGCGTCCCGCAAACGAAAGACCGGATTGCAGGACGAAGCCAAGCGTATTGGCTCCAACTAATCTCCTTTAAAGCCGATCTTTAGCTTAGAAAACTAGTGAGTGATGTTAGCAGGTTGATTCGAGGATTAGCTCGAGTCAACCTGCGCTTTTGGCGGTTAACAAAGGGCCCCTTGATTCATAGGTTTGCATATCCCCCGAATTATCATCAATTTTAGCGGGTGGATTCTTTGATTGATATATTTCGGTTTTTCACGATATCTCAGTTGATTGTGCTGATTGTCGCGGTCCTTCGCTCAGAGATCAAACGTGAGCAGGTATGGGCGACTGCTTTTCTTTGTACCAGCGTGATGTGTTATCTATTGGCGGATTGGGAGGCCACCTATCAATCGATATTCTTCGAACCTATCCTAATTATTACCTTTTGTGTTCCCTTTAGTTTCTGGATTTTTAGCAAGACTTTGTTTGATGATGATTTTCGATTTAGACGATGGTGGTGGGGATTATTAGCAGGAGTTATTACCGTAGAGTACTTGATTCATTTGCAGTGTAATCACCTTCTTTTTCCTTTATCTGATGAAGAAAACGTAATTTTTCAGCTCCTGCACTATGCTATTGCTTTTTCGTTTATTGTACTGGCTATTGTAGAAGCAGCAAAGAATAGAGTGGACGATCTGGTCGTAGAGCGTTTTCAGTTCAGGAATATCTTTTTGGCGCTCTGCGCAGCTGCCATAGCTTTAACATTACTGACAGAATTAGCCTTTCTCAATACCTCCCCTCCTATTGGGTTAGAATTATTTCAGAAGGTCTTTATCTACACTATCGGACTTCTCTTCGCCTTGCAGATTTTAGGGGTGAAGGCTGGTTTCTTTAAGTTGGAGGAAACAAAAACTACTGCTCCTTCGACTCCTGAATTAGATCAGAAAATGATCACCGAACTGACTCGCCTAATGGAAGAAGAGGAGATCTATTTGAAGGAGGGGCTTTCCATTCGTCAGCTAGCAGAGGCGATGACAGTGAAAGAGTACAAACTCCGTCAAACCATAAACCAACAGCTGGGTTTTGCCAATTTCAATGCCTTTCTTAACTCCTACAGAATCCAAGCGGCCTGCGATATTCTCGCTGACGAAAAACGTCGAGACCTCACCATATTAGAAATCGCTTTTCAGCTGGGCTATAACTCCCTGGCTCCTTTCAATAAGAGCTTTAAGCAAATTACTGGAACCACGCCGACGAAGTGGCGAAAGCAGGCGCTTGCTCCTGATGGGCCACTCGCAAAATGACAATTAAATTTCTGCTTTACGTAATCCACTCATAATCCACTCATAATCCACTCATAATCCGAGTTAATAATCTCTAACTATAAGTTGGGAATATGGAACTATTGTTGGTTCCGATCTTGTTGACCACCTCAACGGACGGTTGAGTCTAAATCCGTCTAAGCTTTATCTAAAGTGACGCTTAACTTTTACTAAATCACACCCATGGAAAAATACCGTGCACAAACCGGCCTTATGCTTAAGGCCCCTCCCAAAGAGATATGGAGCGCTTTGACAACTCCCTCCGTTGCAAAATTATACTTTCATGGAGCTGAAATAACCTCAGAATGGAAAATAGGCAGTGAGATTAGGTTCCAGGGAGAGTATAAAGGACATGCTTATGAAGAGAAAGGAATCATTCTACAAGCTATTCCGAATAAACTATTGGAATATACACATTGGAGTAGTGTCAGTGGTTTGCCTGATCGACCAGAGAACTATCGAATATGGTCCTTTACACTATTGGAATCCAATGGCGGGACTCACTTATCCATCTCTGAAGCTAATATTACTTCAATAAAGCAACGAGACCGTTCTATTGAGTTTTGGAACGAAGTTCTACAAACACTAAAAGGAATACTGGAATAAACGGAGAATTGTGTAAACGGTTTTTATCAATGTCATCTCTAAATCCTCCTCGATTTCGAAATCGATCAGCATTTTTCATAATCTGAGAGACTGCTGGCCTTCTCAGCTATAGTTTTGATGCCATCATTCACCAATAAATAATCAAATGGAAAATCTACCCGGCATCGAAATTTATCCCTATGTTTTTTTGCATGATTTCTTGAGATACTTCATTGCAGCGAGTACAGCTTACCTATTGTTTTGGGTCCTGTTCAAAAAATATTGGCAGCATCGCATGGTACAGCAGAAATGGCCGAAAGCCAGTCGCAAATGGGCGGAATTCAAATACTCTATGAGTACAGTGGTGATCTTCTCTCTAATTGGGTTTATTATTGTTCAACTAAAGCTAAGGGGCTATACTCAGGTATACGACAATGTTTCAGATTATGGATGGGCGTGGTTTGCGGTAAGCCTGGTAATTATGTTTATCGCTCATGATGCCTACTACTATTGGGTGCACCGCTGGATGCATCATCCAAAGGTTTTTAAGTATGTACATCTCGTTCACCACAAATCCACTAATCCGTCACCTTGGGCTGCTTATTCGTTTCATCCTATTGAGGCCGTATTAGAGGCACTCATTTACGTGATATTTGTTTTTGCCATGCCTGTACATGGCCTAGCCTTAATGATCTTTTTACTGGCTATGATTATTAGAAATGTGGTTTCGCATCTGGGTATGGAAGTCTTGCCAGGCTGGTTTATTCGCAACAAATGGTTGAACTGGATGACAACCACTACGCATCACGACCTCCATCATAAGAACTTCAACACCAATTATGGCATATATTTTACTTGGTGGGATCGATGGTTTGGAACAGAAGACAAAGTCTATGTGCAAACTTTCGAAGAAGTTACTAGCCGATCTCGTCAGAAAGAGGTAACCTCAACTAGGCAACTGTCGAAAGTCAGTTCTATCACTATTTTCTTTTTCTGCCTCCCTGTTTTGCATGGCCAGTCTCCCGTGGGCCTATGGCAAACCATAGACGATAAAACAGGGGAGCCCGTAGCTATGATTGAAATACACCAAACCGGGAATAAGCTAGAAGGAAAAATTGTAGAATTACTCATAGCTGCGGATGAGATCGGGAATCCAGTATGTTCCGCTTGTGAAGGGGCGCGGAAAGGACAATCTGTCATTGGAATGGATATGATCTGGGGGTTTGATTTGAAGGGGAAACGGGGGAAGATATTGGACCCAGAGGAAGGCGAGATTTACCAGAGTAAGATGTGGCTTTCAGGAGAAGAGACACTAAAGGTTAGAGGATATGCTGGACCGTTTAATCTATTCTATAGAACCCAAACCTGGCGGAGAGTTGGAGATCGGCTTTCAGGGAATTCCTTTACGGGTTTATGGAAAACGATTGACGATGGTTCTGGACTGCCAATGGCGCTGATCGAGATTAGGGTAGAAGATGGCGAAGTAAAGGGTCGAGTGAAGGAGCTGTATCCACTTCCCTGGCAAGGGAGTGATCCCATTTGTGTGAGATGCGCTGATGAAAGGAAAAACCAGAAGGTTATTGGTATGACGATACTTTGGAATTTTATAGAAGGGCAAAAACGTTGGAAACAAGGGAAATTGCTTGACCCTGGGAATGGGAAAACCTATGCAGGTTCTCTATGGTTAGAATCCGCAGATCGACTCAAAGTCAGAGGTTATCTAGGCCCTTTTTTTCGTACCCAAACCTGGAATAGAGTAAAACAGGTTAGCCAGAAATAGGAGAGACGATGTACCATGAAAAGCATATATCTAACAATGGGATTACCTGTTGTTATACAAGCTCTTCAAAATTATTAGGATTATTCTTGAAATATATTGATTGGTGTACATATCTTGGTCGCAAAGGAGAAAATAATGGCCAATCCTTCGCCGATCACTCAATACAATGAGACTTTTCTATCGATACTTGACCAACTGAATGCGCAGCAAAGAGCAGCAGTGGATCAGATAGAGGGACCTGTATTGGTTTTGGCGGGTCCGGGTACAGGGAAGACGCATATCCTTAGTGCGAGAATCGGGAATATCCTTCAATCTACGGATACGCAGGCCAACAATATTCTCTGCCTCACCTTTACAGATGCAGGGGTTCAAGCCATGCGCGAACGTCTTATTACCTTTATTGGCCCTGAGGCGCACCGTGTACATATTTATACTTTCCACTCTTTTTGCAATACCATTATCCAGGATAACCTTGAACTCTTCGGTCGGCATGATTTGGAGCCTTTGAGTGATCTGGAACGAGTGGAGATTATTCGACGCTTGATCGATGAATTAGACATCGGTCATCCACTGAAGCGGGGCCGTTCGGATCCTTATTTCTACGAGGGGCATTTATATGACCTCTTTACGAAAATGAAGTCGGAAGACTGGTCTGTCGGATATATCAATGGAAAGATTCAGGAATACCTAGATAGTTTGCCAGAGCGTGAAGAGTTTATCTACAAGGTAAATCGAGGGCCAGTTAGAAAGGGTATGTTGAAGGAGGCTAAGTTGGAGGAGGTGAGAAAAAGAATGACCTTGCTTCGATCAGCCGTGGCCATGTATCCGAATTATCAATACGCATTGAAGCGGGCGCGGCGCTATGACTTCGATGATATGATCCTTTGGGTGCTGCGTGCTTTTGAGGAAAACGAGGCCCTGCTAAGAAACTATCAGGAGCAATATTTGTACTTCTTGGTGGATGAGTTCCAGGATACCAATGGCGCACAGAATGAGTTGCTGAACCGATTAAGTAGTTATTGGGATAACCCAAACATCTTTATCGTAGGGGACGACGACCAATCCATATATGAATTTCAAGGGGCGAGACTAAAAAGTCTACTAGACTTCTATCATCGATATGAGTTAGAATTGAGTATTGTGCTGCTGCAACAAAACTACCGTTCTTCACAGCCTATTTTACAGACTGCTCATACACTGATTGGACACAATGAAAGGCGAATCATTTACCATCTGCAGTCTTTAGGCATTGAGAAGAAGTTACAAGCCAAGCATCCAACCTACGGAAAGCTTACCCAACTTCCTGCAGTCAATTGCTATGCTAATCGATTGCAGGAAGAGGCGGGCATTCTGAAGCAGATCGAAGAACTGCACGAGCAAGGCTATCCCCTGAACGAAGTTGCCGTCATTTACGCGAGGCACCGTCAAGCGGAACGACTAATTGCCTTGTTGGAAAAGAAGGGAATCCCCTACACCCTTAGACGGAAAATAAACCTACTGGATCAACCCCTGATTCGAAATCTTCGATTGCTACTTGAATATTTCTGGCTAGAGTCCGAACGACCTAAAGGGGGAGAGCACTTGCTGTTTAAACTATTGCATTTTACCCATTGGGGGTTGTCTGCTGCTGATCTTGCGCGGTTTAGCATTTTTCTCGCCAGGATAGAATCTGGAAAACGACCTAGCTGGAGAGAAGGAATCAGTCAAAGGAACTTACTAAAGAAAGCTGGAGTCAAGAATATAAAGGGATTTCAAGCCTGTAGCAATTTCTTGGAAAAGCAGCTACGAGAGCTACATACGGAAGGTCTACCCGTGTTTTTGGAGCACGTGATTAACCGGAGTGGTATGCTTAAGCAGGTGATGGAGGCACCTGATCGACTATGGTTAGTACAAGTACTCTTCGGCTTTTTTGAGTACGTGCGCCAGGAAGCAAATCGATATCCACGGCTACATCTCGGGCGCCTCTTGGAAATGCTAAAAGGTATGGATGACAACCGATTGGCTATTCCTCTACAAAAGACCATCGAGTCACAAAAGGGAGTCAACTTCCTGACTGCACATAGCGCTAAGGGGCTGGAATTCCAGACGGTATTTGTGATGGATCTGGTAAAGGATTATTGGGAGCCAAGTACAAGAAGGAGCTCTTATCGCTTTGTCATACCAGACACGCTAAGTTTTTCGGGAGAAGAGGATGCCTTGGAGGCCCGTCGCCGCTTATTTTATGTGGCGATTACGCGAGCGAAAGAAAACCTCTTTCTTTCCTATAGTTTGGAGAACCAAGGAAAACCCCTTCAGCGTTCTCGCTTCCTAGATGAAATCAGTGACTATGTGGAAGTGCCCAATACCGCTAAATCCTTGCCTCAAGCTCAGTTGCTGGAAGCGAATCTCTTGCAGCTAGTAGAGGTTGAGCCCCCCAAGGTCAATCGACTTGATCGTGCTACGGTAGATGCACTCTTGGCTGATTATAGTATGAGTGTATCCAGTTTGAATCGATATCTAAAGTGTCCATTAGGGTTCTACTATGAAACGGTACTCCGGGTTCCCAGTTTGCAAAGCGAGGCAGCAACTTATGGGACAGCCATGCACAATAGCTTGCAACGGCTTTATGAACGCATGCTGCAGTCTAAACAGAAACGCTTCCCTGCTGCCAGTACTTTGTTATCTCTTTTTGATTCCGAAATGGAACACTGGAGAGCCTATTTTACTCATAAAGGATACCAACGGAGGCTTAAGATGGGACAACGCTATTTGGCCGATTTCTATCAACAGAACGTCAAGAGTTGGAGTAAAAAAGCTAAGGTGGAGCATACCATCAGAAATGTTGAAATTGAAGGTGTGCCGGTCAATGGTACGATAGATAAACTGGTATTCCAAGAGCAGAATCAAGCTACGATCATCGATTACAAGACGGGGAGTCAGGACGCCAGAAAACTCAGTCCTCCGACCAAATCCCAGCCACATGGAGGGAATTATTGGAGGCAATTGATCTTCTATAAATTACTCTATGAGACTTACCCTGGTTCAACGCACATCATAAAGGAAGGCCAAATTGCCTATCTAGAACCCGATGCAGAAGGTATTTTTCCACGCAAATCTGCGGCCTTTAAAGCAAGGGACGTGGCATTGGTGAAACGGTTAATTGTCGACACCTATGCCAAGATCATGAATCATGATTTTTACGAGGGCTGTGGGAAGCCTGAGTGTCAGTGGTGTAATTTCACCAAAGACCATGTGGTGGTGGATAGTTTTGCCGATCCAGAAATTGAAGCCTTAGATGATTAGGGTGTGAATGTGATTTGGAAAAACATTTTTCACTACAAAAGCAACCCATTAGTTGCAAATCGAGTAAGACATAGAAGCATCTTAGGACGGTAGAAACTTCGACCACAAATGCCCTTTTGATGATTACCAGACTCCCCAGATCTATCTTTAATCGTATAATGGACCCCAATTTGAATTAATACTTCAAAAGCTATGCGTCTCAAAACTCTTATCTGTTCCCTATTTCTCAGTACCCTATTTCTGGCATGTGTAGAAGTAGACACGCCGATCCCCGCCTTTCAACCTAGTGGTGAACGCAAAGTACTTTTGGAGGAGATTTCAGGTGCAAATTGTGCGCCCTGTGCTGATGCAGCTCGTGAGATTGCCAATCTTCAAGCCTTATACGGCGAAAATTTGGTCGTGGTAACCATGCATACTTTTCTTCCTACTCCGCAAGCTCGACCGGTAGCGGATGCCACTTATGATTTCCGAACCATAGAGGGAACCGCCATCCTAGATTTCATTGGGGTGCCGATCGGAATTCCAACGGGGAGTGTAAATCGAGAGCAATTTGAGAATGAGCCGGATTTACTACTTGGGAAAAATCAATGGCCAGGTTTTATCGCAGAAGAAATCAATCGCCCTCCTGAGGTGGGGCTCAACATCGAGACTTCCCTAGAATCCATCAATAGGGTGGTGAATATCGATGTGACTATCGTGCCCAACCAAGATCTTGAGGGTGATATTCGCCTCACGGTGGTGCTAACGGAAGATAATATAAGCGATAAGCAGCTTTCTAGTACTGGAGTGATTGATGATTTCAAGCACAGTCACATCATGCGATCTGTAGTTACTCCCTTCGATGGGATGAGCCTTGGCAACAGTTTGGTGAGTGGTAAAGCGCTGACAGAATCTTTTCGAGTAAGCATTCCTACGGCAGATAGTGGTGGTCCATGGGATCTCAATCAACTGAATGTGGTGGCTTATGTAAGCCTAAATGACCTCAGTAAAGGTTTACGCAGAGTGTTGCAAGCTGATGAGAATAAAATAGCCCAGTAAGGATTAACCACTGATACTTTCCAAAAGGTAAGTAACAAACAAAAAAGTCACCTCTTGTCATTGCTATGCCGAGGGTAGCATATTGCGGTATTATTCATTTTTAATATCCAATTATGACTACAGCTGAGGTAGCAAAAAACTTAGTAGAACTTTGCCGACAAGGTCAAAACAAAGAAGCTATAGAGACCCTATATGCTGAGCAAGCCGTGAGTATTGAGCCAGACAGTGCTCCCATAAAACGAGTTGAGGGGAAGGCGGGGATCTTGCAAAAGGGAACCTCTCTTAATGAAATGATCGAGCAATGGCATGGCGTGACCGTATCCGACCCGGTAATCGCTGGCAATTTTTTCAGTGTGGCTATGAGCATGGACGTCACCTATAAAGATGGAAATCGGATACATGCACAGGAGATTTGTGTCTATGAAGTGAATGAGGGTAAGATCGTTTCGGAGCAATTCTATTTTTAACTATTGGTGCCGGATCCCATTTTTTTCGAAAAGCTTTCCTTGTAGATTCTACCGATCGGAATTTCTTTGCGACCTATTTCAACATCGCTAGCCGTGTAGGCAGTGATTTTGTCCTTGGCTACGATGTATGACTTATGGATTCGGATAAAGGAAGAATCGGGCAGTAGTTTTTGAAAGTTCCCAATTGATACTTTGGTCAAGATTGTTTGATTATTGAGAACAATCTTGACATAGTCTTTTACTCCTTCTACGTAGAGAATGTCTTGAAATCGGACCCTTACCTTTTTGCGATCCGCTTTTACAAACAAGCCTTCCTCTATTTGACCTTCAATTTTCTTTTCACTTGATGACTGATTCTCTAGGAATTTTTCAATGGTCTGTACAAACCGCTTGAAGGCAATAGGCTTCACCAAGTAGTCCAAGACGTTTAACTCAAAACCTTCTACTGCAAATTCCCGAAAGGCTGTGGTAAGCACGATGGAGGGCTTGAATTGCAGGATTTCGATGAGATCTAAACCTGTGATATCTGGCATCTTTATATCGAGAAATAGTAGATCTGGCTCTGTGGTTTTGATTACAGGTAAAGCTGCCAGAGGAGAGGTAGAGGAACCACAGATCTCAAATTCCTCGAATTTGCCCAGGTGTTGCTCTATCACTTTGATTGCTAAGGGCTCATCATCCAGAATGTAGCATTTATATTTTCCCATTCGTATTCAGTTTGATCTGTAGCCAGACTTGATAGTAGTCGCTAGTCTCTGTAATATCCAGTTGATGTTGATCGGGATAGATTAGTCGCAATCTTTCCCTGAGGTTTTGCAGCCCCACTCCCCCATTGATTTCTTTATCTTCTCGACTTCGTTTCTTCGTGTTCTTTAAGGAAAAAACAAGCTCCTTGTGATCGGCTCGAAGAGCCAGATCAATAATGAAATTGCCATTTGGGCCAGGTCCTCCGTGCTTAAAGCAGTTTTCAGCAAAGGGTAATAGAATCAAAGGGGCCACCATGACGCCATCTGTTCCTTCATCCAATTCCATATTTACCTTGAGGTGCTCCCCATACCGCAATTTTTCCAGACCTATATAGTTTTCTAATAGTTGGACTTCTTTTTCCAGCGGGACTGCCTCTAAATTGGCTCGATAGACTAGGTAGTCCAGAAGATCTGTGAGTTTCAAGATGCTATCCGCCGTATGCTCGGATTTGAGTAAGGCAAGGCTGTAGATGTTGTTCAAGGAGTTGAAGAGGAAATGTGGATGTAGCTGTCCTTTCAGGAGCTTGATTTCAGCTTCGGCCTTAGCCTTGATTAGTTTTTCATTCAGTGATTGTTTTACGCGATAGTCATTGATGATGTAAAAGCACACAGCCAAGGCTACGGTAGCATAGTCCCTAATGACATTTTTGAGGACCTTAGAAGGTGGGATCTGAAATACTTGATGGTGTTCGAGATATTGAATCAGTGTGAGCCATTTAACCCGTGCATAAAAGAGGAAGATGGCTAGGCCCAGCACAAGCAAAGTAAACACAATCCATCGATTGGCTTGGAGCAAATGGGGAACTCCAAACTGCACCAAGACATAAGTGGCCAATAATAAGGCGGGAAGGGACAGCAGAACGGATTTTAAAAACTGGAACTCCTGTCCGGTAGGAATATGCATGAGATTAGCCAAATACTCCGAAACAAGGTATAGCCCCCAAAAGAATAGTTGGAGGCGAAATCCACTAGATAATCGCAATTTTTGTCCCGTAGTCACAACTTCAAAATACGGGAATTCTGCCCAAAGCCAGTAATATAGTAGAGCAATACAGATTTTCAGATGCCCAACGACTGAAATTATGGTAGTAGGTTGTTGTGAGACCAGAATTGGTGTTTGGTCTTCTTTGTGATAAGCCGTAGGAACAGGAACCTATATTCAATGAGAAATCACCATTTTCTCATTAAACAGACCATTATGAAAAAGCAATCTGTTTTCACCTTTTTCCTGCTCTGCACCTTCTTGGTGCCATTTTCTACTGCTGCAGAAGCGAGTTTTACTGAAGATCTCGGTGGCGCTTACCTAGTGTTTGCTGACAAAATGGGTGGAGAGGTTACAGCCAAAACGTTACAAACGGCTTGTGTCTTGGAAGTAGCAGGCTGTGCCAAAGGCTCACAGATCTTTAGTTTTCGACTGAACGTGTACCGGAATGGAAAACGGACTACTTTCCAAGGGGAAAACTCCAATGAATTGAGTTTGGAGATGAGGGAAAGCCTAGCCAAATTGAAGCCTGGAGACTCCTTTGAATTCAAGCAAATAAAGGCTTATTTACCTAACGGCCGTGATAAAGTTGATGTCTTTGCTAAACGCTTTAAACTGGTGCAGCGTATCAGTTAAGGAGCTCGATCGACATTGAGGAACTTTTGAGCAAATATGTCCGTTCAGTTTATAAGGTCAAGTGGATATATAGATCGAATGATCTTTATATCCACTTTTCCTTTTCGACTTATTTCAAATAGCTATCTTTGCGCTTTCAAACACGGACGTAACATGAAAGTATCTCTCAATTGGCTGAAAGATTATATGGATATCGAGTTGAGTCCCGAGGAATTATCGGAGACTTTAACTGCGATTGGACTAGAGGTGGAAGGTATGGAGGAAGTGGAAAGCATTCCAGGAGGACTGGCAGGCGTAGTAGTGGGACATGTGCAAGAATGTGGCCAACATCCTAATGCAGACCGCTTGTCCTTAACCAAGGTGGATATTGGGGCAGGGGAGCCTGTGCAAATTGTTTGCGGTGCGCCCAATGTGGCCGCAGGACAAAAAGTATTGGTGGCTACGGTAGGTACTACCCTACATCCAACCGAAGGAGATCCACTGACCATCAAAAAGGGGAAGATTAGAGGGGAAGTTTCTTTTGGAATGATCTGCGCAGAAGATGAGTTGGGGATTGGACAAAGCCATGAAGGGATTATGGTTCTGCCAGAAGGAACTGCGGTTGGAACAGCCGCTAGAGACTATTTTCAGCTAGAGACCGACTATGTATACGATATTGGATTGACGCCGAACCGTTCAGATGCGACTAATCACTTGGGGGTTGCAAAAGACTTGGCGGCAGCCCTGAAGATTAGTAAAGGTTTAGATGTAGAAATCAAGTTACCAGACACATCGAAATTCGCTGTAGACAGTACAGATATGCCGGTAGAGGTTGTAGTAGAAAACACCGAAGCCTGTCCACGATATTCTGGTATTACTATCAAGAATGTGACGATCAAAGAGTCACCTGATTGGTTGAAGAAGAGGTTACAAGCAGTGGATGTGCGACCGATCAATAATATCGTAGACATCACCAATTTTGTACTGCACGAGTATGGCCAACCCTTGCACGCCTTCGATTACGATAAGATCACAGACCATAAAGTTATTGTTAAAACCCTTCCTGCTGGTACAGCTTTCCTTTCCTTGGATGAGGTGGAAAGAAAACTAGATGCTGAGGATCTAATGATCTGTGATGGAGCATCTAAAGGGATGTGTATTGGGGGTGTTTTTGGAGGGATCAACTCCGGCGTAAAGGATAATACGAGCCACATTTTCTTGGAGGCAGCCCACTTCAATGCCAAGTCTATTCGTAGAAGTAGCATGCGACACAATTTGCGAACGGATGCGGCCAAAGTATTTGAAAAGGGGAGTGATCCGAGTATAACCGTCGACGCTCTAAAACGAGCGGCTCTACTGATCAAGGAATTAGGAGATGGTGAGTTGGCTTCTGATATCATTGACATTTACCCAGACCCAATTGCTCCTAAGGAGGTAGAAGTAAATTACCAACATGTCAATCGCTTGATTGGTGTAGAGTTGTCCAAAGATAAAGTGAAGGAGATACTAGCCGCCATGACTATGCCGCTAGTGCGAGAAACCGCTAGTACCTTCACCGTAGCTGTCCCAACGAATAAAGCGGACGTAACCCGGCCGGCGGATGTGATCGAAGAGATTCTAAGGATTTACGGCTTCAACAATGTGCCGCTTCCAACGCATTTCCGCAATGCGGTTGTTTTCTCTCAGCAGCCTGATCCTAACCTCATTCGAGATCGTATTAGTGATATGTTGGTCGGTAGTGGGTGTAACGAGATCATGGCTCTTTCCCTGAGCGAATCACGCTACTATAAGGAGATGTTGACTCATGTACCAGCAGAGGAGCTAGTGTATGTAAACAATACTTCCAATGTACATCTGGATATCATGAGACCAACGATGTTGGTGAGTGGGCTGGAAGCTATTTTGCATAACCAAAACCGCAAGGAAAGCGATCTAAAGCTTTTTGAATTCGGTCGTAGCTATCGCAAAAACGAAGATAAGTACAAGGAGCAAAACCATCTCAGTTTGTTTTTGACTGGTCAGAACTATGCCGAGAGTTGGTTAAATAAAGATAATGGAGAAGTAACTTTCTTCACCCTGAAAGCGCTGGTTGGAAAAGTCTTGGGCCGTATAGGCATGAGTAGCTACCAAACTTCTGCCATACAGGATGCTCCGTTCAGTTATGGCCTAAAATATCACCGTGGACCGCAATCTGTTGTAACATTTGGCCAGATAAGCAGTAAGATCACGAAGAAGATGGGGATCAAAAATAAGGTCTTCTATGCCGAGTTTAATTGGGACCTCATTATCAAGGCTTTGCGCAAGCATAAGATTGAAGTTGAGGAACTTAACAAGTTCCCAGGGATGCGTAGGGATTTGGCCCTCGTGGTTGATAATTCGGTAAAATTTAGTGATATTGCAGCAATTGCTGCCAAAAGTGGCAAGAAATTAATAAAAGACATCAACCTCTTTGATGTATATATCAATGAGGACCAACTGGGACAAGATAAAAAGTCCTATGCTGTCAGTTTCGTTTTCGAAGATCCAACCAAAACTTTGGTGGACAAAGAGGTAGATAAGGTAATGCAGAAGTTGATCAAGGCTTGTGAAGCACAATTGGGTGCTACCATCAGATAATAGGGAGTTTTTTCTCCTTAGAGATCAACGAAAAATTGTACAGCATTTATAGATAGAAAACAGAGAAAACGGGTTACAGAATAGAGCTGACCGGGAAAGTGTGAGGATGGAAATCCAGAGCTCTCTTATTCTATTCCTGATTTGAGTCCCAGAAACAACGGTGATCCCATGCAGGTTACGGAAAAAATTGATAATATTGAATTGAAGATAAGGCAACTGGCCCAAAAGATGGACCGCCTTAATGAAGAAAACAACACCCTGAAAGCCGAAAATGAACGTCTAAAGACCGATCTTGATAAACAAAAAGGAGCGGTCCAGACGTTAAAGAATAAATTAGATAAGACGCAGGGGATGTTGGATACGCAGCACGTGAGCAAGTCAGCAGATTCAGAACAGCTGAAAAAGCAATTGGATCAATACATTAAGGAAATAGATAAGTGTATTGAGTGGTTAAGTAATAATCCCTAGGGTATGAGTGGGCAAGAAACCAAACAGATAACCGTATTAATCGCAGGTCGCCCCTACCCTTTGAAAGTTAAAGAAGGGGATGAGGCAACCATTCGGCGAATTGTAAAAGAAGTTAACGAAAAGATAAATCGTTTTCAGTTGACCTACACTAATAAAGATAAGCAGGACTGCCTGTCAATGGCTATCCTTACTTATGCGGTCGACTTACATAAAGCCCAACAAAATCAAACCTCTATCCCTTCCAATGGCATTGATGATAAACTTAGCAAGCTAGATTCGCTTCTCAATCAACTGCTATCCTAATCTCATTTTTCCGTCTTTCTATTTAGTAAACTAGGGCAAAGGCCTGGTTGATTGCATGTTTATTGATTTCACACGTTTGAGCGTTTCGCTCAGTAAGTGGTGTGAATACATTAGACCTATTTGAAAATAATTATTTCATCATATAAACTGAATGACAGATGGACATAGGAACAGGATTACTAATTGGACTAGTAGTCGGTGCTATTATAGGGTATATCATCGTCAATGTATTCGGTAAAAAGGCACAGCAGTCGAGAGTAGATGAGATGAATGCCAAGGCTGATCAGCAGATTAAAGAGGCAAGGGTTTCAGCCGATCGAATCATTAAAGATGCCAAGTCTAAGGCGGAGAATATGTCGCAGAAAGCGGAGCTGCACAATGAAAAAATCAAGAATAAGAAGATCGCAGAAGCTAAAGAACGTTTTTCTCGCTTAAAGGTGGAATTTGAGGCTAGCAAGGCAGATCACATGGTGGCGATGAAAGAGAGAGAAATGGAAGTCAAGGCGCAAGAGGCGGAATTGAAACCTAAGTTGGATAAGATCAAAGGAGAACGTAAAGAGGTAGAGAATCTTCGTCAAGAGGTAGAGCAGAGAGATGCTGATATCAAGCGCATCAGACAGAACTTAGATACACAGCTGAAAATTGTAGCCAAGAAGAAAGAGGAGTTGGATAATGCCAATGAAAAGCACATTAAGGCATTGGAAACAGTGGCTAAATTATCAGAGCAAGAAGCAAAAGAGCAATTGTTAGAAGCCGTAAAGGCTAAAGCAGAAACTGACGCGATGGCCATCGTAAAAGAGACGGTGGAACAAGCTAAGGTTACGGCGAATAAAGAGGCGAAAAAGATTGTGATTCAAAGTATTCAGCGTATGTGCGCCGAGTACACTATTGAAAATACCGTATCTGTATTTAACCTGGAATCAGATGATCTTAAGGGACAGATCATTGGTAGAGAAGGTCGAAACATTAGAGCGCTGGAAGCTGCTACTGGAGCTGAAATCGTAGTAGACGATACCCCTGAGGCGATTGTGATTTCTAGTTTTGACCCGATTCGTAGAGAGGTGTGTAGATTGTCTTTGAAGCGATTGGTAGCAGATGGACGTATCCACCCCGCTCGTATCGAGGAGGTAGTAGCAAAGACACGTAAGCAACTGAATGAACAGATCGTGGAGATCGGTGAAAGAACTGTTATCGAATTGGATTTGCATGGTTTAGATGCCTATCTGGTAAAAATGGTGGGTCGAATGAGATTCCGTTCGTCCTACGGTCAGAACCTATTAAAGCACTCCATTGAGACAGCCCACTTGTGTGCCATTATGGCCGCGGAATTAGGCTTGTCTCCTAAGCAAGTTAAGCAGGCTAAGCGAGCTGGCTTATTACACGATTTAGGTAAGGTAGCAGAAGAGGAAAGTGAGTTGTCACACGCCATCCTTGGTATGAAGATTTGTGAAAAGCACAAAGAATCTGCAGTCGTTTGTAATGCGGTAGGTGCTCACCACGATGAGATTGAAATGAATAATATTATTTCTCCGATCGTGCAGGCTTGTGATGCGATTTCAGGAGCCCGACCTGGCGCTCGTAGAGAAATCCTAGAAAGCTACTTGAAGCGAATTGGAGAATTAGAAGAGTTGGCTTTGGCTCATGAAGGAGTGCAGAAAGCTTATGCGATGCAAGCAGGACGTGAGCTACGGGTAATTGTAGAATCAGAGAAGGTGACGGATCAGCATGCTGATGATCTTTCCTTCATGATCTCTCAGAAGATCCAAGACGAGATGCAATACCCAGGGCAAATTAAGGTGACCGTGATTCGTGAGAAACGCGCGGTGTCTTTCGCCAGATAATTAGAAATAAAATAATCTATGATATTGAAAGCGGCTCGTTCCTTCAACGAGTCGCTTTTTATTTGTCAACAATTACCTTTTTGGTCAAATGTTGCCCTTCTATGGTTTGAAGCTTTAAGTAGTACACGCCTCGAGCTACTCTAGCGAGATTCATCCAATGTGATTGTCCATTCAACACGTCTAGGTGTTCTTCTAGTACTGCTTTTCCTGCACTATTTAGTAGGTGTAAGGTTGCTCGATCGTCCTTCCAAATCGGTAAAGTGACTTCGAGATAATCCTGGGCAGGATTTGGGAATATGCTCCATTGTTCTTGTTCCATGATTGTTTTTGATTTTGATGAAGAATATGCATCCGGCAAGACGGTTTTGTGCTCTATTGTCGTCTTTGATTGTTGATCGGAAAGGGGATAGGGAAGATTAGCTTCGCTAGAAATATGCAGGTGGTTGAATGTAGCGATGGTGGAACTACTGGAACCCCCATTCTCTAAAATTAACCCCCAATGTAGAACGGCTCCGGTTTGCATACTTGTGCTGTAAACCAATTGCCAGTGTAAGCCATTGTGGGAGGCGAAGGCCTTAAAGTGACTTCCTTTTCGTTTCAGTTTTAGCCATTTAGGCGGGTGCAATCGATGTTCCCATTCCTTTACCACTTCTCCTCCAGCAGTCAGGCGAAATTCCTTATGGAGGGTACCCGTGTTGGCTTCCAATAATAGACTAAGGAATGGGGATGCATAATCACCCTTTTCTGTGATGATCAGCCCAGCTTTCCCGTTGGCTTGATCCTTTCCTTTCAAGCTTGAAAGTTTCACCTTTATCTCTCCATCCCCATATCTTGCCTGACTCAATATGTTTGGCCGCTTACTAGAGGGGAACCCTTTGGAAGTCATAGTAATGTTACCGCTTTCGAGAATCTCATTGTCAATTTCTGAAGGTGATGCGGCACCTTGTTCGAATCTTGCCAATGGTGATTGGCTAGGGGAAGAAGGTAAAGGCAGGACATTCACAGTGCTATAGCAGCCTTGTTTCCTATTTTGGGCATCCACAAGACTTACTTTGACCTTATTCACGCCGATATCTGCGGTCGAAAAAAAGTATTTGTCCAATTCAAACTTTATCGGGTTACATGGGGAGTGACTGTCAGCGGCAAGATCCTTCGGACTTAGATATACTCCTCCTGCTTGCAGCTGGATACTGATGTCTTTACAGACGGCAATTAGGGAGCGATGGTCAGTACTTCGCTGAACGGTTAGGTCTTGGATGGTAGAGCAATAAGGGCTAGATGTATTGGTAATCTTAAATCGGTAGGTTCCAGGTTTGAGGTCAAAACGATGCGGGGCGCTGCCTTGCTTTACTTCGAATGAAAACCTAGATGAAAGCAATTCTACACGCAGTGATTGAGCGAATGTTAGATGGGGCTGCGCTGGTTTAAAGACTACCGGGTATCTCTCCATTGGGCATCCAGCATTGGGAACTTGCACAAAGAAGGCTTCGATATGGCAAGATCGAACTTCTGCATTGCTCTGGAGCGGTATTCCCCAGAAGCTAAGCAGTAGGAATGATGAGAGTAATTGAGCTACAGGTGATTTCACGTTGATGGTTTGAGGTAACTAGTCCTAATGTTATAGATCTCTGCTTTGGACTACTTAAGTCCAGCAAATTTAGGCGGAACAGTGATCCAATTCCAGCCTGACTGAGCCATCGTACATTTTGTTGAGTAGTTGGTGGGTCTAATTGTTTTCGGGTGGGTGATTAGCATAAAAAAACCCACTTGGTATAACAAGTGGGCTCCTAAATCTACCCTTTCTCAACCACTATTATGGTGAATATATACGCAGGCACCTAATGAATTTGTTGGGGCCTCCGTATATACCGAAGCGAAAAATAAATTACGCTTGCGCGCCATCTTTCAGCTCCGGTATCACGTCATGGTGTGCATTCGGGTTTTTATCGGGTGCTTACAAAAGCGTTTGTTGACTAATACAAAACAAAAGTAGGGGCAAAGTCATTGAGGCGCTAGCTTGCTTGAGCGGGCGGTTCTATATTTTGAGTGGATGGTCAATGTGATGAGTTTACTATTCTAGTCAGGCTCTTCACCGGCTGGATTTCCCACTTCAATGACTAAAAGTAGAGGAGAGCCGAGCTTTGATCTTTCTTTGTCCCGTGATTATCAACCAAAAAACCAAATAACATGCAAAACCCAATTAGAAACTTATTTGTATTGCTAGGACTTTTCTTCATCGTTTCTTCTATCAATGCTCAGGTTAGTATTGGCCCTCGAATAGGCATCAAAGGATCTATCCCCATGGCAGAGTTGGACGATGAATCTTTTGTACTAGATGCTATTGCAGCGCCCTCCTTTGGCGTACAAGTGGAGGTTGAAATGACTTCCAAGATTGGCTTTGTCACTGGTGTGAACTGGAATGCGAG
Organism: uncultured Lewinella sp.; assembly: GCA_913057785.1. GTDB lineage: Bacteria > Bacteroidota > Bacteroidia > Chitinophagales > Saprospiraceae > DT-111. The sequence goes on from CAJXPD010000067.1 coordinate 33,563, forward strand.
AGGATTCGCCATTTCTCTAGAGGAGCAAGGACTCGAGTTCAATTATCAAGAACAGATCAATTATCTAGATCTTCCGCTTTTGATGAAAATCAAACTTGGGACTAAAGGTGTTGGGATGTATTTGAATGCTGGAGCTAGCTTTGGATATGCCATGACCGGAAGTCGAAGTGGTGATTTTTCGGTGATCGATGGAAATGACATATCTACAGAATCGGATTCTCAAGCCATTGATTTGGCAAAGGAGGAGTACAATCGATTCAATGCAGCGGCTGTGATTGGCGCGGGTGTATATTTCAAAACCGGTAGAAGCCAAGTATTTATCGATGCTAATATGGACTATGGTTTGACGCCGATGGCCATGGATGATGAAGTTACTTCTCTAGGTATCGACTTTGGAGTAGGAATACTAGTACCACTAGGGAAATAAAGCCTACTACAGCTTTTTATTGGCGGGTGTGCTTGTTGATGTAGACAAGACACACCCGCTTATCATCTATTTCTTAGCCAATACGTCTTCAATTTTTGTCAACATGTCCTGTGCATTTTCGTTTTCCGCCTCTAAATGCAATACCTGTTGATAAGCCGCTTTAGCTAGCTCATAATCTTTCAAGTGAAAATACATTTCCCCCAGACTATCGTGAACATTGGGATCGTGTCTAAACAATCGGGCATTGAGTTGAAAGGAGAAAAGAGCTTCTTTGTCCCTACCGGCTGCCTTTAATACGTAACCATAAGTATTCAACTCGCTACTGGTGTGTACTTCTCGATAGATTTTTCGCAAGGTAGTAGGATAATGCTGCTGTAGGCTATCCAAGGGAACCTCCTGGAAAAGTTGTGACAGATAGTTGGCGCCACGGTAGCGAGGAGTGGAAGGAAAGCCGAGGCTGATTTGCGCAAGGTCTGCCTCCATAGAGTTTAAGGGGCTTTCGACGATTCGTGCTATTTCTTCATCATTTTGCTGAAAAATGAAGGTAGGGACTCGATGGATGTTAAGCCCTTTTTCTTCTCCATCTGGTCCTTGTTTATAGACGGATGATTTATTGTGGAGTGCCACAAAGTGCAGTTGCTTTCTATCTAAACCCAACTCATCCCAAAGTTTAACAAAGCGAGGAACCCACAGTTTACTATCGCCGCACCAAGTGCCGAGAAAGATGGTTACTTCCATATCCTGTAATTGGGTTCGAGGGAATTCTTCTCCTAGTTCAGGTTGAAAAGCGTCATAATTACTAGTAAACCAATCTTGGAAAGGGGCTTCTTGTAGGTCATTCAGTTGGATTTTTCCCCAGAGATGTTCTTGATTGTTTTTGTCCAAATAGCTCGCTTGGCTATAAGCGGTAAAACTGGTCAACAGTAGACCTAGCATTAGGTAGCACTTGGTTTTCATTTGCAGTGAATTTGTAGGCCAATTGGCTGGTGTTTAATTGAAATGATTGTCACTACAAATGTATAGGCGATGTATAGGAATGCCTGTTAATGGCTTTCAAATAAGTGCAAATGATATGTTAAGCTATTGGACTGACGTTGTTTGCTTGGTTTCTATTCCACTTTTGAAAACTTCAGATTTTGTACCCTGCCAGCATCTAGACTGAATCCTGACACCTGGCCATCATTGCTAAAGGTGAAGTTGAACTGTCCGACCCGCGCCTGGGTGTAAAGGTCTTGCTTCACCCGCTTCATAGGTTTCCAACCTTGGTTCTTGAGCTTGAGCCAGAGTTGTCTATTCTCTGTTTTGATCTGATAGCGGGTGTCCAGTTCGGGAGAATAGTAGCTACCGGATAAATTCTTCATTTCTTCAGCCGTTACGGTTTGCACCTTGATCTGATTAGCACGAGCAACTTCCCTTCCATTGAATTCTACTGCTAATTGCATGGCATTATCCTTGGTAGCTGGGAAAAAACGAATACCTACTTCATTATCCATTCCTGATAACATAAAGTGGCGCATGCCCGTTGGTGCTAATGTTCTTTCTCCCCAATCTTCATCAAATAGTCGCAGTGTATCCGCTTTCATGTAGACTTTTAACGGGTAACCAATAGCTGAATTCCAATACTGACCTTCTACTGCGGCTAGGTGTTTTGGACTAAGCTTGATGATCTTCGGGGGCGCCTGTTTTTTCTTTTCTTTTTTTACAATGGTCTGCAATTGATCGGCTAGATATATGTCCGCTACTTGCTGGGCTAAATTTTGTGGTAGGAAGTTTTCGAAATTACTGAGGATGATCACCGAAAATTGCTGTTCAGGAAACTGAACAAAATAAGCTCGATATCCGCCTAATGCGCCACTGTGCGAGATCGTCCTTAATCCTTTATATTCTCCATTCACCAGCGCAAAGGCATAATCTACCTCACTTCCATCTTTGTACTTACCATTGGTCAACATATCTTCTACAAAGGCCTGGCCTCTATTTCCTATCTTATTGTTGTAAAGATTTTGATCCCAAAGGAAGAGATCCTCCACGGTACTATAGAGACCTCCAGAACCCACTAGATCAAAACGCATCAACATGCTATTGAAGCTCCCATCCGAGTTTTTGCCGTAGGCAAAGGCCCGATTTCGGATTATCCTTCGATTATTATCTCCAAAAATGCTGTTTTGCATGCCAAGGGGTTGGAAGATATGCTTGTCGGCATATTCGCGTAGACTTAGACCACTTGCTCTTTCTACAATAATACTCATCAGGAAATAGCAAGAGTTGCTATACATATACCGTGTACCCGGCTCGAAATTGAGCTCTTTTTGTCGGCATATCATATCAAAGATTTCTTCTTCCGGAATTTCTTCCAGATGCGATCTACCGACTAACTCCCAAAGAGTGAGATTGTCGCGGACTCCGCTAGTATGATGGATAAGATGACGGATCGTTATTTTGTAACCATAGTCTGGAAACTCAGGGATATAAGTTCGAACATCTGCGTCCAAATCAATCTTGCCTTGTTCATCGAGTAACAGCATGCAAGCCGCCACAAATTGCTTAGACACGGAACCAATATAGAATACAGAAGAAGGGCGAATAGGTACATCATGTTCCAGATCAGCCATCCCATATCCTCGTTTGTGGATAATTTGTCCATCCTTTATCACTGCCAAGGCACAACCCGGAGAGTTGGTATTTGACCATTCGCTGAATAATTCATCAACTCTTTTACTTGCACTATCTTGAGCTACAATGAAAGAGGGTAGAAGGAATAATAGAAAAAGGTGAAGTGAGGAAAGTTGAATTCGCATCTTGAATTAATTAACAATTGTAAACGTGATCAGACTAAAGTTGCCTGCATATTTGTTGCAAAGGAGGTTGTTAAGTACTCGGCCATGATTAAACGAACATATCCGTTTAGGCGATTTCTGGACTCACCCAACGATGAAAAGCCTCGGCGATGCAGGGGCATCGCCTACGCTTGCCTGCCGTAGGTAGGTTTTTCGCCTCGATTGGGCCCAAAACTCAGCCCTAATGAATGTTTGCCTAGTCATGTCCGAGTACTTAACTGAAAGCCAGAATGTACAAATCCAGCAATAAGCTGTAGTGTGCAATTTATCATTCCTCGAAAGTAAGGACTATCTTGCGCAAAATTTTTGGAATGGCTCAAAACGCTAGCGGTAAACGATCACCACTCTTCATCATATTTCTGACAGTATTCATAGACATGCTGGGGGTGGGGATTATTATCCCAGTCATTCCGGTGATCTTTTTTGATCCCTCTTCTTCCTTTTTTGCAGCAGAGGTGAGCAATACCTATCGATCGGTCACCTATGGGTTCTTGATCGCCTGTTTCCCTTTTATGCAGTTTTTTGGGGCGCCGCTCTTGGGAACCATCTCAGATCGGTTTGGCCGAAAGCCAATCCTATCGATGTCTTTGGTAGGAACGATGGTGGGTTATTTATTGTTCGCCTGGGCGATTTTACAGCAGAACCTGATCTTACTGTTCATTAGCCGAATGATTCCGGGATTTATGGGTGGGAATATCGCCATTATCCTTTCCTCAATTGCTGATATTAGTGATGAAGAATCAAAAACTAAGAATTTTGGTTTGGTAGGAATGGCCTTTGGCTTAGGCTTCATCCTTGGACCTACCATCGGAGGACTTTTGGCTGACGAGACCGTCTACAGTGGCTTCAGCCACGCCACCCCTTTTTGGTTTACGGCTATTCTGACTTTATTGAACTTGATATTTGTTCAGTTTGCTTTCCCGGAAACCCTCAAGGAATCTCGGACATCCAGTATCAGCTTATTCAAAGGGTTTCAGAATATTGCGCTATCCTTTCAAGTCCCCAAACTCAGATATATTTTCTTGGTTGTACTCCTCCTCTCCTTAGGATTTTCCTTTTTCACGCAGTTCTTCTCGGTATATCTTATACAGGAATTCAGCTATTCTGAGAAAAATATTGGGCTTTTATATGGTTGGATCGGATTATGGTTAGCCTTTACGCAGGGGGTGATTGTGCGTAAGCTATCAAATCGGTTTAGATCGACCCAATTGTTATCGGTGACGATCTTCGGACTGAGTCTCGCCTTACTCGTGCTATTGGTACCTTCTGAAGCTATCTGGTTTTATGTCTTAAACCCTTTTGTAGCCATCTTCCAAGGCACCACCTCTCCCAATATGACTTCTCTGATTTCTTCACAGACGGGACCTGAGCGGCAAGGAGAGATCTTGGGGATCAATCAATCCATGAATTCCCTGGGGCAAATGATACCACCACTAATTGCTGGCTATATCAATGCAATTGACAGCTCTCTCCCATTGATTGCTGCTGCTGGTCTGACCTTCTTAGGTTGGATAATTTTTATGTTGCTGGCAAGGAAGCAATGATCGGGCGCGTATCAAGTATGGGGGTTGGGAGTTGAAGGTTCAAAATCGAAAAATGTACAACTTTAAACCTTCAACATCCCTAAACTACTATTCTAATTTCAGCGATTTTCGCTCCTTAAACAAGGAGAACTGCACCGCTTCTACTTCCTTCTGATATTCCGCGAAGTCCTTTTCAAAGAAAGCATTTATCTTCTCCAAAACAGCTTTCGTTTCTCTTCTAGCCTTCTCTAAAGTAACCTTTGCCATCTGGCTGGGTTCTCCCTCTACATCAGATAAGTATCGACGTACACCAAATAAGGCTCCCATCACATTGTCGCTAGATCTTTGGATGCCTTTTAGACCACTAGGCGTCATGTACAATTTCTCTAACACCTTGATGCTGTCTTGCAATGCTTTGCCAGACTTGGTGATGGCTTTTTTGATCGTATCTGGTGCATTAACCAAAGCACCATTTACGCGCTGGATGGTCTTGGAGGCGTCCTGTAATTGTTTGAAACCTGCTGTAGCTCTTTCTACGATACTTTGGTAGTCAGCCGCCATCTCTTCCCGCGTTTGAAGATCGGATAGCTTCACCGTACGGCGAGGATCCGGATGAACGGTCACCATGGTGGAGTCTTTGTCTTCTCCATAGTTAACCACTACCTTGTAGACGCCTGGAAGCACAGAACCACCGGAAGGTGGATCAGCATTAGGTCGGCGAGGACTTCTTGATGGGTAAGCCACTCCGTTTCGGTTCAATGGCCAAACGAGGCGATTCATACCTGGTTTGAGGTCACGGCTGAAATGACGCACCGTATCTCCTTTGCTATCCATGATCACGAATTTGGCTTTCTTCTTACCTCCTTTCTTGGCACCTTTCTTCGGTCCAGCAGCGGAAGGTTCACCTGCCTTTTCAGACTTCTTGGCGTCTTTTTTCACCCAGAGGGTCATCATCGCACCCGTAGTTCGGTTGCTTCCTCTAAAGTCCGCATCAGCCGCAAAGCGAATACCCTGATAGCTTCGGTAATTGGCTAGGTAGGCGTCCGGGGCATCAAACAAGGCAAACTCCTGATCTAGCACCGCTCCCTTGGTCTGAGCAATCTCACGGATTGGCCGAAGATCATCTAGAATCCATACGGCTCTACCGAAGGTGCCGATAATCAAGTCATGCTCTCTTGGATGGATCTTCAAATCACGCGTACTCACAGATGGAAAATCATGATTCCACTTATTCCAGTTGTCCCCGCCATCGATGGTGAAATACAATCCAAAATCCGTACCTAGCCATAGTAGATTCGGTGCCATCGGATCTTGTACGATGGAAAGGGCGTGACCACTAACTTGCTTCTCATCAGCTATACGCTTGAAGCTTTTGCCAAAGTCATTGGTGTGAAAGGCCATCGGGCGCCAGTCATTTCTACGATAGTCATTGACGATGATAAAGGCTTCTCCCTTATTCTTTTGAGACAATTCGATATATGGAATCCAGCTGCCTGCCTTCACGCCTGGCAATTTATCGCCAAGGTTAGTCCAAGATTTTCCGCCATCTTGCGTCAATTGTAGATTTCCATCATCCGTGCCTACCCAAATTACATTTTTATCCAATGGACTTGGAGCAATGGCAAGGATCGTCGTGTGATTCTCCGCACCGGTAGCATCGATCGTTAAACCGCCGCTAATGTGTTGCTTTTGCTTGCTAGTGTCATTCGTGGTAAGGTCAGGAGAAAGGATTGTCCAGTTTTCCCCACAGTCATCGCTATAGTGAACGAATTGACTACCGAAGTACACTCCACAATTGTCAAAAGGATCCTGAGCGATCGCTGCATTCCAGTGGAAGCGGAGTTTGACATCATCTGGGTGAACGGGTTTGATAAAGCGTGACTCACCCGTTTCTCTATCCACAAATCCTACATTCCCTTGCTGAGATTGGGCATAAACGTAACGACTATTGTCCGGCTTGAAGACGAGATCAAAACCGTCTCCAAAGAATACTTCTTGCCAATCTGCGTTGGTGATCCCACCGGCCTTCCAAACAGAGCTTGGTCCAACCCAAGTCCCGTTATCTTGCATGCCTCCGCCAACATTGTAGGGAATCTCCATGTCGTAATTAATGTGATACAATTGGGCCAAAGGCAAGTTGGTTACAAAGCGCCAGTTCTTACCTCCATCACGGGAGATATTCAACCCTCCATCATTACCTTCCATCAGCAGATTCGGATTATTAGGGTGAATCCACATGGCATGATGATCCGGGTGTACCCCGAAGTATGGTAGGATGGTTCGGAAGGTCTTTCCACCATCTTCACTCATATCTACTAAGGAGTGCAGATTATAGATGCGATTTTCATTTT
>CAJXPD010000068.1 GCA_913057785.1 uncultured Lewinella sp.
GAATTTCTTGCTCACGATACGGAGCACGAAAGCCCGAGTATGAGCACGGCAGCTTATATGCAAGAATGGGGGGTAGATATGGCTTACACCGATCCAGGGGCGCTGGCAACCGCTAAGCCAGCACCGTCTCCTCGAGAGATCTATTTGCTCAAGCGTTCTGGCGGAAAGCATGGTAAAGACCTTGGAAAAACAACCGGTTGGATTCACCGTGCAAGCCTGAAGATGAAAGGCGTGAAACATTTGGCTAATGTCACTTATGAGAAGGTAGATGATCAAGGATTGCACATTAGCGTTGCGGGCGAATATCAGGTGTTGCCAGTAGAGCATGTAGTCATCTGCGCTGGGCAAGAGCCTTTGCGAGACCTGCATGACGCTTTAGAAGCTCAGGGCCAAAAGGTACATTTGATCGGCGGCGCAGATGTAGCAGCTCAACTCGACGCTAAACGAGCGATCAAACAGGCGAGTTATTTGGCGGCGGAATTATAGGAACAAAGCAAAACATCATCATGACAGTAATAGAGAAATGGCATCATATGATGACCACCCGTAGCTTCGAAGAATTGGATGAACTCCTAGCGGAGGATGCCATCATGTATTCCCCGGTGGTATTTACGCCTCAAAGGGGGAAGTACATCACTAAGATGTACTTAGCTGCAGCAGGTCATGTTATTGGCAATGAACATTTCAAGTATGTGAAAGAAATAGTTGGTGAGCGAAGCGCTTGTCTTGAGTTTGAAACGGAAATTGAGGGCAAATACGTCAATGGAGTAGATCTCATCACCTGGAATGAGGATCAACAAATCACCGAATTTAAAGTGATGATCCGTCCCTTACAAGCCGTCAATGTCGTTTGGGAGGAGATGGGTAAGCTACTTGAAAAAATGAAGTCCTAGCGATACTGAGCTATCGATCATGAAATAAAAACGGGGCAGCCAAATATGAGTTTGGCTGCCCCTAATACGTTCATGAGGATAAAATCACTCAAAAGCGGTTGTGTAACATGTATACTTAAAACGGATTCGGTTATAATGCATCTTCAGCTTTTGGGTTGACCCATAATCCATACATGCTCATCCGTTTCGAATGAAATATCCAGCCTTATTTAGTGTTGTCTTTTGGTCTGCTAAACTTCCAGAATATTCTGGTATTTGCCTGTGAAGTGAAGTAGTGGGCTATCGGCAAATTGATAATCTAAATCCCTCACCTTACCGATCAGGATATAGTGGTTCCCACCATCTTGAATACTGCGTAATTTGCAGTCTAGCCAGGCTAATGGCTGGCTAAAGATTGGAGATTTAGTATTAGCTTCTACATTGATCTCTTGCCCAAAACGCTCTGCAATGGAAGCATGACTTCCATTTGCTTCCCCAATTTTCATGGGTAGGACATTGATCGCAAAGAACTTATTCTCTCTTAAGTGATCTACAGTGGACGATGTCTTTGGTAGGCAAAACAAAATTAACGGAGGTTCGTTAGAAACTGCCGTGAATGAGTGGATGTGCTGCGCAAAAATTTGTCCATCTACTTGGGTGGTAACGACGGAGAGGCCGGTTGCAAATTGCCCCATAACCTGACTGAGTCGCTTAATTTTCAATTTGGAAACAGTCATTCTAATTCTTTTTGGGTACTATTTTCATGGGAATTCATAATGGAATACGAATCTGAAAAATCATTGTTTCAAAAAATACTCAAAATGCTAAATAAATTTTGGTGAAAATTGTTCATCAGCATATATAAATTGTTGAAAAGATCATATAACAGTTAGTTCACTTATGATCTTCCGGCAGACATTTTATAGCATTAGAAAATGAAAAGCCGAACCTCCATGATTCGGGAGATTCGGCTTATATGCTGTTCTAATACTAGTTTCAGGTTTATTGTGCCTTTAGCCCTGGGAAAGGGTCTTCACTCAAACCAATGGCTGCCAGATCCATTCCCCCTTTAATATTGGCCAGCTGCAAAGTGAATAGCTTGCTGACGTGAGTGGATGAAACCATGGCGCCAGTTGAAAGTGGATTCCAATCGTCCCAGGTAAAGCTCAAACCGCCGAATGGAATGATGCTGACCCACATTTTCCACTCTTTCGGACGATTATTTTCATCCAATATCCATAGATAGCTGTCTCCGGGAGTGACACCTCCTGATTTATAGGATACCTTGAGCGCCTTCGCTCCGTCCTCCAAAGTCACAACGCTTCTTTCCACCCCTGGATCAAAGGCTTTTACTACCGGATTTAACCAAAAGCTGTCGTTACAGAAGAATGCCCAGGCCTCCTGGATCATTTGATCCTTTGTTTCGCCTTCAACGGCTTGTCCATCGACAAAAGCCAAACCTGTGACGGACTTGGTATGCAGCAATACTTTCTTGTTTTCATCCCAGCTAACGCTGACGAAATTGCGGTCTTTGTCCCAGATGAAATCGTGTTCGCCGCGACCTTGGAAGGTCCAACTGACATAAGTCGTAGAGTCCCAAGCCATTTTGTTTACAGCAGCTTCCATGGCTTTAGCCAATTCTTCCGCTGCTGCCCCTGTTTCTCCAGCAGGTTCCTTTTCATTGAGGCTGAAGAATAGTATACCGATACCTAAAACGACGATACCGACTAGTACCCCTAATATCTTTAGTATTTTTTTCATGCTACTCGTTGTGGTCTAATGATGAAAAATCGCAGAATCGCTAAGAGTAAAAATACACCTAAAACTCCATAAACTGTGCTAATGATTATGGATTCTTCTGGGACAGCAAAACCTTGCCTTTTTACGACGATAGCCCAAAAGGCCCAAACAATTACGAGAACGTAGGCAAGATCGCGTCTCAGCCACAAGACCAGCGATCCGAGTAGCCCGCCGATAATCAGCATGGTGACGGTCCAGCTGATTTCAGAAATCCCAAATCCATTCCATTCCCAGGAGACCAAGAGAGCAGTTGCATTAGCGATAGTAGCAACGCTGATCCAGCCTAGATAGACACTGAAAGGGAGCTTGATCCAAAAGGGGATAGAAACGGATTCAGGTGCCAACCTGAGTCGTTCGTAAATAAATATCAAGGACACTAGGATCCCGATCATGATCAGCAGACTTAGGGCTGTCCATAGGTAATGCCAGGCAAGAATCCAGCTGCCATTTGCCAAGCAAGAAATGACAAACCACCATCCGATGGTTTGTACATAGGCAGGCCCTTCCTTGCTTTTGCTGAATAGATTGCGACTTTGCAGAATGATGAAAACGAGCAACAGGCTGTAAATCAAGCTCCAAATGGAGAAGGCGTATCCCGCTGGTACGAAAAGATTGGGATAGTAATCTGATATTTCTCCGGTGGAACGACCACCTATTGGCAAGGTAACGGCCAGCGTATTTAAGGTGATCGTGAAGATAAAACCAAGTATATTGGCAATCTGTAAAGTGGTGGTTTTGTTTGTATTCATGGAGAATAAACAGCTTCCTCCGACTTATGTTCTCCGATTGCCGTAGGTTGGGGAGAAATGTATTCCTGTCTAGCTACACCTCTAATTCCAATTTTTTTCTGATCTTTTTGGCCCGCATAAAGCTTCTGATCAACAAAAGGCCTAGTAGAGCAGCCAAACCCCAACCCCAGCGTGTGTAAACCTGATAAGCCGAATCTTGGAAAAGATAGGTGAAGGTCAGCGCGGCAATCCCAAGAATCGTAAAGATGAACTGCTGACCTAGTGCATACAATAACTGCGTTCGCTGAATACTCCCAATAGATTTAACTTCTAATTCGCCCCGCTGTACTCGGTCCAGGGTCTTGCGGACATCGGCAGGCAGGGAAATTACATTGGCCACGGTTTTCTGCAAAAGCTCTCGAATGAACTTTACCAAGTCCCCCCGTTCCCCTAGTACGAACTCCTGGAAATAGGGTCGAATGACTTCGATCGGATTCATATGGGCGTCAAGGGTGTTGCAGATGCCTAAGAGCAGCGTTACCATGCGATTCAACAGGACGTAGTCTTTGGGAATTTGCATGGTATTGGCAATGCCCTTTATGCCTAGCTCCTGCGTCAGATTAAATAGGCTCGTCTCAAATGGGTTGACTTTAATATCCTGGAAACTTAGTCCGTCAAACTGAACTTCATTCTGCAGGAAGTTTCGGAAGGCATCGATAACTTTTTCCGCTATTTTCGTGGCTTCTCTTTCATCAGCTAAGATTTCCATTAGCTTCAGGGCGTCGATGATGCCATTGCTATCGTTCTTGGCGGCCCCTTCGATCAACTTCAGCAGCCCTGTCCGCATATTGGGTTTTAAGGTAGCTACGGCGCCAAAATCGAGTAGGACCAAGGTTCCATCTTTTTTTACTAGAATATTCCCTGGGTGAGGATCAGCATGATAGAAACCATCTTCGAATACCATCTGGCAGTAGGCGTGAACGAGGCGATTGGCAAGATCACGCTTATCAATGTTCCATTCATCTATTTGCCCAATATTACTAATCTTGACGCCTGCGTGAAAGGTAGTGGTTAAAACCCGCTGCGAAGAAAAGTCTGGATGGACCTGCGGAATAACAAATGCCTCTTCATCGGTCAGGTTAGCTTGGATGGCTTGCATCGAAAAGGCTTCCTTTCTAAAGTCCAATTCCTCTTCGATCATCTTTTTAACCTGCGTATAGGCATATTCAATGCCTTTTATCTCAAAGAACCAAGCTACTAAACCAGTGAGTCTTTCGATGACCGTCAAATCAACCTGCGCAATGGTTTCGATATGAGCATGTTGCACCTTTACAACTACTTCGGTTCCATCTCGCAGGCGAGCCCGATGAGCCTGACCGATAGAAGCTGCAGCGATTGGTGTTTCGGTGAAATCAGCAAATAGTTCGCTAGGGTCCTTACCCAGTTCAGATTGAATTCTTTTTTGTATTTCCGGGTAGGGGCGGGCGGGAATTTGATCTTGTAACTCCTCTAAAGGGGCTTGGAAGGCTTCGGGAAGGAAATTGGTTAGGATGGATAGTAATTGGCCTACTTTGATAAAAAGTCCTTGAAGTTCTAGGATGGCTTCTTTTACCCGTTGGGCATTGCGTAGATGCAAGGCTAGAATTCTCTTTTCATAGTACTTCTTTCCCCGAATCTTACGAGCAAGGTACAGCCGTAGATAGCTGAACATAACCACGAAGGCCGTCCAATAGGCCTTTCGGATACGCCAACTGGCAGAATAGGTTCGGGGGTTGGATGGGTTCATATGTGGATGCGCTTGTTTTGCAAACGCAAATATAGGGTATATCACAATGCAGCGTATGACAAACCTTCAACTCCCTTTTAGCCGGATTGCACTAGGATTTCGCGGAAAAAGACAAAGATATTCATCAATTAAGGTCGATATTTGTCGCATTATCCAACTGTTTCTCTCACAATTTTTGTGTTTTAGCGTCACCCTCTTAGCTAAAACGCTGCCTGTCTAGCCAGCAGGACAGGCCTGTCTGGCCAGCAGGACAGGCCCGTCTGGCCAACAGGACAGAACCACAAAATTTGCCGGAGAACGAACCAACTTTACGACATGAAAAAGCTTCGAAGCCAAGATTGGTTTGGCAAAACTGGAAAAGATGGGTTCATTTATAGAGCCTGGATGAAGAACCAAGGGATTCCCGATGATGAGTTCAGGGGGAAGCCGGTGATTGGAATTTGTAATACCTGGTCCGAATTTACACCCTGTAATGCCCACTTTCGGGAATTGGCGGAATCGGTTAAAAAAGGTGTGCTGGAGGCAGGTGGCTTTCCGGTGGAGTTTCCCGTTATGTCCTTGGGGGAGACCTTGATCAAACCCACGGCGATGTTGTTTCGGAATTTGATGAGTATGGATGTAGAAGAATCCATTAGAGCCAATCCGATGGATGGAGTAGTGCTGCTGGCCGGCTGTGATAAGACAACGCCTGCTACCGTGATGGGGGCCTGTAGTGTAGATTTACCTTCTATTGTAGTCTCTGGTGGTCCCATGTTGACGGGACATTATCGAGGAAAACCAATTGCTACCTCTGATATTTGGCGATATAAGGATGCCGTGCGTGCGGGGGAGATGCAGCAAGAAGATTTTCGATCCGTGGAGGAGTGTATGTGTCGTAGTCAAGGGCATTGTGCTGTGATGGGGACAGCTTCTACTATGGCTTGTATGGTGGAGTCTTTGGGCCTTTCTTTACCTAGTAATGCAGCCATTCCAGCGGCTGATTCCCGCCGAAAAGTAATGGCTCAATTGTCAGGCCGTCAGATTGTTGAGATGGTCAAGAATGACCGAAAGATGTCCGATGTATTGACTCGCGAAGCCTTTGAAAATGCGATCATTGTCAATGCCGCAATCGGTGGGTCTACCAATTTCGTAGTGCACCTGATGGCCATTGCCGGGCGGATTGGGATTGATTTATCGTTGGATGATTTTGATCAATTGGGCAGTCAGATCCCATTACTGGCCAACCTACAGCCCTCAGGAGATCACTTTATGGAGGACTTCTATTACGCAGGAGGCTTGCCGGTGATCATTAAAGCCCTAGGAGAAAAATTACATAATGTACTCACCGTGAATGGGCAAAACCTAGTCGATAATTGCACGGATGCAGAATGCTTCAATGCAGACGTCATCTCACCTACTTTAGAGGATGCTTTTCAACAGGCCTCCGGTATCGCTGTGGTCTATGGAAACTTGGCGGAAAACGGAGCGATCATTAAGCCGTCTGCGGCTACGGCCGAGCTGATGACCCATAAAGGTAAGGCTGTAGTGTTCGAAGACATCGAGGATTACAACGCTCGAATTAATCTGGAAGACCTGGAGGTAGACGAAACTTGTGTACTGGTATTAAAGAATGTGGGACCTAAGGGATATCCAGGCATGCCCGAGGTAGGCAATATGGGAATTCCTCCTAAGCTATTGAGGGCAGGAGTCAAGGACATGATTCGTATTTCTGATGGACGCATGAGTGGAACTGCCTTCGGGACTGTTTTTCTCCACGTCTCACCAGAATCTGCCGTGGGAGGAAATCTAGCCCTCGTTCAAGATGGAGATATGATCGAAGTAGATGTGCCCAATCGCAAACTAAATCTATTGGTGGCTGATGAAGAACTGGCAGAACGCAGAAAATCTTGGTCAGCACCTGATCTTGGTTACGATAGAGGATATGTTCATCTTTATATCCAAACTGTGGAACAATCCGATAAGGGAGCAGACTTGAACTTCTTGAAAGGAAAGTCGGGAAGTACTGTTACTCGAGATTCTCATTAGAGGCGTGCTACAGACTGCCGGAGGAATTTTCCCGGTGAGATTCCCTTCCACTGTTTGAATGCCCTTACAAAGGAACTGGCTTCTGAATACCCCAGGAGATAGGCAACTTCTTCGATGGATTGCTGATTCTCCAGCAGGTGTTTGGAGGCCAGTTCCATCTTTATATCATTTACGAGTTGTCCAAACTGAGTGCCTTCCTCCTTTAAACGCCGCTGCAAGGTACGATGTCCCATTCCCAGCTTCTTAGCCACTTCCACGATCTTAGGGAAGCGATCTTCTTGGATCTGCTTTAGGATTAATTTCTTTACGGTATTTGTGAGGGAAGGTCCTGTGGGTAAGGCTGCAATGGATGAACGTGCATTTAATAGTAGGGTATTCAGCAGGTCTGGGCTTCCATTAACGGTAGGACGATGTAAAAGCCGACGGTGGAAGGTGATCGTTGCCCGTTTAGCTCGATATTCCACCCGACAATTGAATATCCGATAGTATTCATTGATTTGACGGGGGCGAGGGTAGGGGAGTTGCACCAAGACGGGTAAGTGTCGTTGCTGGCTAAGCCGCTGCAGAGACTTGCAAGCACAAACTAAAGCCGTATCTAAATTATGCTGTACCGCTAGATTATTCTGTAAAGCCCAATCCGCCTTATACTCAAAGACAACCATGAACTGATCTTGGGATTCCTCGAGCCAGCAATCCATGGAATCACTGATCAGGCGGCTGAACTGGGCTGCAAAGGAAAAGGCCTCCCCAATAGTGTTGGCCCGATCCATGATATGGTCAACGGCTTCCGTAGCCTTAAGGTCAAAGTATTCTCCGAGGTGCAAGCCAAAATGTGGATTTTGACTTAGCGAAACGGCCTTCTCCAACAGTCCTGCGGTGAAGGAATAGGATAAATGCCCTGACCCATCACTTTGTTCCAAGACGGCTCTTTCCTTATCAAATTCAAGTTCCATTACCCCCTGATCTACTGCAAAGTTGATAATGTCCTGCCCATAAAAGGAATTAAAATACATAGGTGGCTTCTATTCGCTGACAATCTTTGTATTACTGCACTAGCCTTGTAATGAAAAAGCTTGCTAAGTTAGGTCGCTACCTTTCTCGCTACAGGCAAAGTAGAAGTATTGTCGCAGTATGATGGTTTTGACGCAATATGTCAATTTTTTAACTCTGATGGCCGCTATCTTGACCTGAAAAAAGAAACCATGCCGACAAAAACTTTTCTGTTAGCCACTGTAGTAACATTCTTGCTTAGTAATGTGCTTACGACACTTTGGTACATGCTAATGGATGCACCGAATGTAGTACCCTTCCGCAGAGAAACCATGGACTATGGCCTATTGACACTCAATCATCTGATTTATGCAGCTTTAATGGTTCATTTTTATCCCTACTATCAGGCCAAACACAGTACGATCGGTGGAGCCTTTCGATTTGGAGTATTGATTGCTGCCCTTATGTATATCCCACAGGCCTTAGTGATCCGTAGCATCTGGACCGTGGACGTTAATACCATTTTTGTATTGAATACCCTTGCTCATTTGTTTATTGGTGGAGCAATGGGGGTTGCACTTTATTATCTGACTGGGAAAAGTACTACATCGGCCAACTAAATGGCAGTCTTATTCACGTCTGGTGGCTACATCATTCATGATGTATTTCCACTCCCGCTCAGCTCGAAACTTGCTGTACCAGCCATCCCAAACCAGTCTATCGGGATCTTTATAGGAGATGGTGGCACGAAAGAATCGATTGTTGAAAACGCTTTCTGGGATGATGGCAAGGATTTGTTCGTTGGCTCGATCCAAAAACCACTGCTGTTTGTCATGTTTGGGAAAGTCATTGGATAACGCGGTCACCCAGAAGCATTCTTCCTTTCGATCATAATTGATCAGGTAGGTGTAGGATCTTTGCTTTCCCGTTTTAGAGGAAACCGTGGAAGATTCACATCTGATAAAGCTGTCATCTAAATAATAGGCACAAGTACGTGTACCTTTTTCGGTATAGGATTTATCCGTTCCAGGAAAAAGCGTCTCCTTGACTTTCCAGTCACCAATTAGAAAATCTAGATCCTTGATCGACTGAGCATCCAGCTCGCCTCCCCAAGCTAATAGTACTAAAATGATATATTTTTTCATGATTATTGCTTTGTAGCTACGTCTCGAAAAATGTGTTGCCAGGCCTTTTCTGAGGCTCTAAATTTGCTGGACCAGCCTTCCCAAATAATTTGATCTCTATTGGCGAAGGAAATCGTATGCCTGAAGAAGCGGTCTTTGTTCACATTACGGGGGGTGATCCCGATGACCTGCTGATTTTTTTTATCCAAAAACCATTGGTGCAGTCCGTGTAAAGGGAAGTCATTGGCGAAGTTCGTCGCCCAAAAGCAATCCTCATTTTTGTCATAATTGATGTAATAGGCGTAGGATCGTTTCTTTCCATTACGGGATACGACGGTCGAAGCTTCGCACTTTATGAAACTTCCATCGAGGTAATATTCGCAGGTTCGAGTTCCCTTTTCTTGGTATTCGTTTTCCCTGCCGGGTAAGATTGTTTCTTCGACTTCCCAGGTGCCAATTAGAAAATCAAGATCCTTGATCGATTGACCGGAGCAACTGATAGCTACGATCATGAAAAGCGTCGTGGTGATGGTCTTACTCATAAGCTAATTTGATTTTTTTTCAAATTAGGAAAGGAGCAAATCCAATGGGTCTCAATACCGGTATCGAGGTCTCAAAACCCGTAAACGACCATTAATTTTCGGTCTGATCTTCAGCTGAGGGATCCGTTGATGCACCTGATTTATAGGCCTGTGGTGTTTGTCCAGTATAGGCTTTGAATACGCGATGGAAGCTCGCTTTAGAATTGAAGCCGGCGTCGAAGGCTAGGCTAAGAATCTTCAGATGTTCCTGTTTTGGATCTTTAAGTCGCTCCTTTACTTCCTCCACCCGGTACTCATTAATGAACTGGAAAAAATTCTTCCCAAGTTCTTGATTAATGGCATTGGAAATGGCCCGTTCCGAAATATTCACAAATTTGCTCAGGTCAGCGAGGGAAAGTTGAGGATTTCTGTAGAGCTGGTGGCCTCTAATAGCAGCGCTCAATTTTTGGGTCACTGCTGAGTATTCCCTTGGATCCGGTTCCATTGATTCCTCCAGCTTGGGCATGCGATGAGTTTGCGCCTGTTTGAATCCGCTGATACTTAACCAATACAATACGGCTGCGTAAACCAGCAAGGCGAATGCTCTAGGATCATTATAATGCTGTAGACTGTACTTCCCTCCCGCGAGCAGACTAGCAACTAGAAAGACTAAAATAAGGGCACAGGAAGCTGCAATGACGTAAATGAATTGAGTCACCCATCTAAGGTCAATTCTTGCGGTATTTGAGACCTTGTTTAGAAGAGAATGCTGGTAGGTTTTGACTAAGCGGAAAGAAAGAAATAAATAGATTAATAAGGATAAGATGGCAGCAGATTCTAACCATTCAGCAATATGATGAAACCAGGGCCAAGGGTTGACATTAACCACGATAGCATGATAAATACTATGGATATAGTTGAGAATAATGGGTGCAAAATGCCAGAGATCTTTCCTCCTAAATGCCACGGGCCTTTCAGTGAGCGTTTTGATGTAGAAATAAAAGGCGGGGCCGATCCAATAGGATAAAGAAAAGGGAAGCCAAGCTAGCCATTCATAGGCATCCCAGATGGATGCGTCTAAGATAAAAGGAGTGAAAGTCAGGCAAGTGGCTAGAATGGTTAAAGAGAGAAATCGATTCGCCTGTTGGTTCTCTTTTTTTTCAAAAAGCAGAAAGGCAAACACAAATCCATTGATCACCGAGCATACGGTAAACAGTTGAATGGGTGAAATCTCAAAAGTCATTCACAATAGTACACAAATCTAGTTATGGTTACCTCTCGAGGTCGGAAAGAAAGCTTGTTCAGGCTTATTGTTGCCCAGCTTGTGGAAGAAACCCATCTACCAAGCGCCACAGTTCATGGAGTGCTTCAGCATAGGCTTCTAGCTGAACCGATGTACCTCGATAGTGCTGTTGAATTGACTTTCCTGCAAGTTGGCAATTAATCTTTATATCCAGGCCATCTGCACCTTGGTAACCAGAGGGATGATTATAGGGATTATGCAGGATGTTTCTGTTGGTCAATAAATCATTGCTAAGCAAAAAGTCCAGAAGAATTGGCATTGCTCTTTCTGGTAGAGGATAAGTTCCCTCATCCCGCTTATTAATTCTTCCCTCACGCTGCATGCGATAGTGCATAAGTCCAGGCCTCCATTCGTAATGGTAGGTGCTGGTGAGACTTTCCCGTATGGGTTCGAATCGGTGGTTGACTAGTTTGAAGGAATCTATCATCGGGTTTTACCCGCAAATTGTGCCATAAGGGTCCAGGGTGCCAGTTTGAAGGAGTGAAGTGGGAAAATTGGGTGGTAAAGTAATGCCTGAGAGCGTGAAATGGAAGAAAGTTTTAATTCTCGATTATTTGTTTTACATTTAGGTAGGTAATAGAATTAATAGACAATTATGAAAGGAACGCATTTGGGGGAGTTTGAGGAGTTGGTCCTGTTGATCGTCGGTGTGCTGGTAGATCAAGCCTACGGCGTGACGGTGGCAGAAGAGATTGAGAAGCAAACGGGTCGCAAGGTGTCCTTGAGCCCTGTACACTCCGCGCTTTATCGTTTGGAAAAAAAGGGCTTTGTACGTTCTGAACTATCTGGCTCCACACAAACCAGAGGGGGCCGCCGCAAACGAATCTATCAAATCACCGCAGCTGGAAAATCGGCTTTAGATCAAGTAAGAATCCAGCGAAATAACCTATGGGATATGATTCCTGAGGTTTGAGCTAGGCTTAACCCGATGTTATGATAAACAAATCTTATCCCAGTCCTCCTAAATGGGCCCAGCGTTGGCTGCGCTGGTATTGCCCCTCAGCCTTACTCGAGGAAATTGAGGGGGATTTAATGGAAGCCTTTGAGCGCAATCATGATGCCAGGGGGCTTCGTTTTGCTCGCCGACATTACATCATAGATAGTATTCGATTTTTTAATCCGACCACTTTTGAAAAGGCAAGGAGTCTGGGCTATCGCTCGGCCCCTTTCTACCAAAATCACCTGACCATGTTTAAAAATTATCTAAAGATTGCTATCAGAAATTTATGGCGGTACAAAGAGAATACCGCCATCAACCTGATGGGATTAACCGTTGGATTGACGGGCTTTTTGCTGATCGGTTTATTTGTTTGGGACGAATGGAAATTTGACCAATATCACCCAAATAAGGATCGCATTTTCCGGGTTATTGCCGATCGTACTAGTGGAGATGGCAATAGCGGATATGCCTCGACCTCCCCGGCTGTAGGTCCCACCTTTAAACAGGATTTTCCGGAGGTGGAACAAACACTTCGACTTTTTCAGATCCGGCAAAAGATTCTGTTTGATAATGGAGAAGACAGCTTCTTGGAAGATGATGGTTTTTTTGCAGAGGGTGCTATTTTTGATCTATTCGACCTTCCTTTGCTGCATGGAGATCCCGCAACAGCGCTAGAAAAGCCGAATACGGTCGTGCTGTCCACTTCCTTAGCAAGCAAGTATTTCGGGGAAGAGAACCCGGTGGGGAAAACCATACAGATAAATAATAATGAGATTGCTGTGACGGGTGTATTGGAACCCTTATCTCCTCATTTTCACTTGAAGTTTGATTTCCTGTTTTCCTTTGAAGATCTATTAGCTGATGTTTCGAAAGAGCGCATCCAAAGCTGGGTATGGCAGGACTTTTATAATTATGTCCGATTTAAGGAAGGGACTTCTGTTGAACAGTTTGAAGCCAAGCTTCCAGCTTTTGTAGAAGAATACGCGCATCCCGTTACGAAGAAAATGGGCTTTCACTACTACCTGGCGCTGCAGCCTTTGACGGATATACATTTACATTCCGTACAGCTGCGCAATGACAAGATTGTAGCTGGGAATCATCGCTATGTTACTGGATTAGCCTATGTAGGATTTTTCCTTCTATTTATCGCCTGCATTAACTTCATTAACCTCACCACCGCAAAAGCTATTCGGCGATCCAAGGAGGTGGGCATTCGCAAAACAGCAGGGGCTAGGAGAGGGCAACTGGCTGCGCAGTTCTTCAGTGAGGCTATACTCGTCGTAGTCATAGCCATGGTACTAGCTGCTAACCTGACCCGTCTGATTCTACCTTACCTGAATGATTTTGCGGGAAAACAGATTAGCTTTCCGATCTACACGAATGTATCGGTGATCGCCCTATTGCTGGCTCTTTGCTTGGCCACGGGCTTACTAGCCGGTGCTTACCCAGCTATGGTGCTTTCGGGTTTTAGACCTTTGCAAGCCCTGAAGAATATGCAATTTCGTCCCGGTTCAGGTCAAGAATGGTTAAGGAAGGGCCTGATCGTAGTCCAATTTACCGTTTCAACCTTACTCATTATTTGTGTGCTAATCGTCTTTCAGCAAGTTCAGTTTTTGAATCAGCAAGATCTTGGCTTCCAAAAGGAGCAGTTGATTCACTTTCCAATGAGGGGGAGCTTGTTCAGTAAACAGGATGTGGTGCGAGAAGAGTTTTCCAAAGTTCCAGGAGTCGTATCGACCACGATTGGCTTTGGCATACCTGGCGATATCGTCTCCGGGGATAATATCATTGTGCCAGGGGAAGATAGACAAACCCTCCCTGCCCGAATATTTACTATCGATCATGATTACATCAAAACGATGGGCATGGAGGTGATCGCAGGGCGAGATTTCAATAGGGATATTAGTACTGATGCGGATGAGGGATTCATTATTAACGAAACAGCGGTTCAGACCTTAGGTATTGCGGATTCCCCGGAAGAAGCGATCGGGAAGCCACTGGAATGGGAAATGTGGGTGCAGGGAGATACCCTCAAAAAAGGGAGAGTGATTGGGGTAGTAAAGGACTTTCACTACAATAGTTTTCATCAGGCGGTTCAGACCAGTGTCTTGCATATATTCCCGGGGGCTTACTGGAAAGTAGCGCTGAGGTTAGATGGGCAAAACATGAGTGAGACGCTGGCTGGTGTTGAAAAGGTTTGGGATAGTTTTGATTCCGGCTATCCGATCGATTACCAATTCGTAGATGCTAGTTTTGGGGCCATGTATGTTGCAGAGCAAAAGCTTAGCAAGATCTTCTGGGTGTTTACCTTATTGGCCATCTTTATTGCCTGCATGGGTGCCTTCGGCTTAGCCACCTATGCGGCTGAGCGCCGACAGAAAGAGATTGGGATTCGCAAAGTATTGGGAGCGAGTGTAGAAGGTATCGTTGGACTGCTTTCAAAGGATTTTCTTCAACTCGTTTTTATTGCTTTGTTGATCGCTTCGCCGCTGGCTTGGTACTTCATGAAAGAATGGCTTGCGGACTTCGCCTACCGGATTGATATTCAATGGTGGATTTTTGCCTTGGCGGGTGTCTTGGCTTTGAGTATCGCTTTCTTTTCGGTCAGCGCCCAAAGTGTAAGGGCTGCTTTGGCCAATCCTGTGAATGCGCTGCGAGATGAATGAGCACTCAGTGTTATGCTAGAAGTGAAGGATTGAACGACAAACTACCTTTTTAATCGAAATTTTGAAACGATCAGATAGTGATCTGAAGGAAAGCCAGTGGGCCAAGTCGAAAGAACTTCAGTAGATAGGTTCTTTATCTGGGCGCCCTTATAATAAAGTTGATCAATTCTTGAGCCACTTCGATGAGTAAAACCGGGATGCTTTTGAGGATCTGGGTTTAGGCTTCGAAAGGCATCTGTAAACCCTGCTTCAAGTAATTTTCTTGAAGCAGGACTATCCCCTCCATCAGTATGAGGCACCGCATTAAAGTCCCCACCAAAAAAGACAGGAATCTCTTCGGTGGTAGAAAAACGGTCTGCATGAAAGTCGTAAACCGTTGGAAATTGCTGCATACCGTACCAATTGGACATGGCCCAGGCTTTCTGCGTTTGACTAATCGCCAACTTCACGGCGACATTATTAAATTCTGTTTCCTCGTTTACCTGTATTTCTTCGATTGGGTAGCGACTAATCACGGAAATATTGCTTCCTTGAAAACGGTAATCCCAATCTGATGTAGTGGCATAGTAATAGCCTAATTCTGCTGCTATGAAATCTCCGGAGGAGTAGGTTTCTTGCATCAAGACGATATCTACCTTTCTTTTTTTGAGCATTTCCACAATCCTCCTCCGGGAGTCCCATCCATCTTTTTCTTTGTTCCAATGAATTCCGCCATGCCATATATTCCAAACGCCAACCGTAAGGTGTTTTAATTTCTTTTTTAGTTTGGGTTCTTTTGTGGGTCTGAATTGCCGATAACTCTCCAGCACTGCTGCTGGGCTGAGTGTTTCTTCCCAAACCGTCAATTTGTCCATCGCAAAATCTGCAGGATATAACTTTTCTTTGGCTGTAAATGAGGTAGCTATAGTCTCATTGAGGACTACACGATCCTTTTTGAGGGCGTATAGCTTACTGATGGGTTTTAGATTGGTCAAAGCTCTGTTCTGATAGACCGTGTATGGGTTTGACACCAATTCCTTTCTATGGTCTAGTACTACTGAGAGCCTATCTTGGTCAAGTTTCCCAGCCTGGCCTCCTTCTTTGGCTTTTCTTGCGGCTAGGTCCTCTGGTTCAACGATCAAGTCTAAGAACTCATCTTCCTGCAAGCTTCCAATTCCTAACTCATGAAACCGATCGACAAGAATTTGTAATTGCTTTTTTCCCGCCTCAATCTGAGGAGAATACTTTCGATCAATATCGAGGTTTGACCGGGTAGTACCGATAGTGAGCGCCTGCTCATTACTAAAATCAAAGCCTACTTGATAAGAGGCTATGTGCTGCCCATCATAGTATATTCTACATTCGGAGGAAGCTTTCCAGTAAGTCAGTGTCAATTGGTGCCATCTCCCATCATTGATGGGCAGTCTATCACCATTATCCCTCTCATAATTGATTCTTCGAGTTCCAGAGCCGATGCTCCAAGCCAGCGTTCCTCCAGCGCTATACAATGCCCAGCCTGCATTCATCTGTGCCCCAATACCTTTGTTGACAAAATCCTTTTGAGCCAAGAATACCATCGGATGATCGGAGGTAGTCTGCACCCAACATTGGATAGAAAAGTCCTCTTTTCCACTAAGGGATAATCCCTCTAGCTTCAGTTGGGAATATTCTCCAGTACCTCCCAGTCGCATAGCATTCCCATCTATACCCGCTATAAATGAGAAATCACTTCCAAAGAATTCATATTTACCCCCTTTAAGTCCTTGATCAAAATCGAAAACGATCGGGGCAGCATCTTGAGCCTTGAGCGATACGACTAAAAGTAATCCGCAGCAACTAAAGGATAAGGCGCTAAAGAATAGTCGGTTTTTCATGGTGGTTTTGAGACTTTTGCTTTGACGGAATTTCGGTATGCTATTTTGGGGCGTAAACCCGCTTCGCATGTTTAAGCACCTCATCTTTGTTCAAAGTCATCGGCTTTAATTTCTGTTGGGTAAACAGTTCCATTTGATCTGTATAATGAGGACTGCCTGGCTTAGCGCTAGCTCCGTAGGCATTAATGGATTCCAGTACCGGTCCATCTGGTGTAAATCGAACCATTTGGATATAAGAATCGCCTGCGATGGGACGAAGACGACCATCTTTCTGCATTCGGCTACCCACTGCCGCCAATACATCTGGTCCACCTCCATAGGCCAAGCTCACCTCGCCTCTGCTATGTCTTTGCACCTGCCCAAGCGGCACTTTTACCTTACCAAAGTTTTCCTGCAAATGATCTTGTGCACTTTGAACAGAAGCAGCTAAACTCGCCTCAGTCAACTCATCCCCAGTAATCAAGCTCTTTCGATCTTTCAACTTGCGTAGGATGTCATATAGGGCCAGAATAAAAATGGATGCAGCTTCACTATCCTCTGATGCCACGCGATCCCAATCTTTCAGCAATTGAATCGAACCAGCAATTTGTGGGAATTTGTTTTCATCTAGGGAAAAGATGGGTTCTAGTTTTGGTGCTGATCGCATTGGCTTATGATATTGACGATCAAACTTGATCACTTTGAATTCTTCGTAGTCAATGGATTGATCCGCTTCGAAAAGATGTAGCATCCGCACTGCTCTGTTGGTTTCAAATTTTGGCGGCTCATAGCCCATCGAAGCAGGAACATTGCTTACCGATGGGTTGTCATCTGCACTACTACTTAGGAAAGGGGTATGATTACAATTGTAGACAAAGCCCGAAGGAGGATCAAGTACTTGTGCTAGGCTATCCACTGGATAATAAGTATCCCAAAGCGTAGACGATGTATTTCCAGGGACTACACCCGTCCAATCGTATTGTCTATTGCGGACCGGAAACTTGCCATTACTCACATAGTAGATGTGATCTTCCATATCGGCGTAGACGATATTGGTACAG
This sequence comes from uncultured Lewinella sp., assembly GCA_913057785.1. GTDB lineage: Bacteria > Bacteroidota > Bacteroidia > Chitinophagales > Saprospiraceae > DT-111. The sequence goes on from CAJXPD010000068.1 coordinate 17,649, forward strand.
ATGATGCCCTGCATGTCAAGGGCTTTTTTCCATTCCTGGAAATTGGTGGCCTTGTTCATTAGATACCATTGTTCTGCTGCCTGGATCGTTTGGTTGGCCGGAAAACGTAGGGCAAAGAAGCCGTTGGGTGTTTCGACGGTGACCCCGAATTTGCTTTTAAAGAACTTTTGTTTCTTGCCCACCTTAAAGAACCCCATCAGTTTGATTTTAGCCTTAGTATCATAGGTTTCAAGTCGTTCCCATTTGTCATCATACCGATACCATTCCTTATTGGTAGGGTGCATTTCTAGCTGAAAGATGTCAGCAAAATCTGGCTTGTTAACCGTATGTGCCCAGCCTAAGTGCTCATTGGTACCAGTGAAAATAGAAACACCACCTGCGAAGGTAGCACCTAATATATTCCAGCCTTCTTCACTACAAAGGTGTGCTTCATACCAGGAGTTCAAGCCCTCTAGCGGTTGGTGTGAATTAATGCCAAGATAGGTTTGGCCATCAGCTGTACGTTTGCTGCTTACCGCAAAGGCGTTGGAGCCGCGAGATTCATTCGGAGGCAGCGCCGCCACCTTACCGCTCAATAATCTATTCAATGAATTATCTACTCCAGAGAGTAGGGCCATGCCGACCACGTAAGATTTCAATAAATCCTGTGGAGTGACAGGGAAAAGCTTTCTGTGCAATATTTCTTTTTTATGAGAAGCGGCATAGCTATTCACTCCGGCCGCATAAGCCTCCAAGATCTTTTTGAATGCTGGACTTACATCACTGTCATACTTTTCCGCTACAATATCATGCGGGTTTAGAATGTGCACTCCCACGTCAAAGATCGCACCGCTCCGGCCATTCACCAGCCCCGCTAGACCTTTAATGGGTAGCAATTGCTGTTGCATCGTTTTGAAATCATCCTCGGCAGTGGCCCAAGCAAAACCATAAGCCACCTCGGCATCGGTTTTCCCGAAAATATGAGGGACTCCCCATTCATCTCGAGCGATCTGTATGTTGTCAGGATTGATTTGAGCAGCTATCGAAATAGAGAAAAGACTGACTAGAAGGAAAAGGCAGATTCTGAACATTGTAATTAATTGTTGGCTTGATACAGGAAAGATACCGAACTCCAAGCAAAAGCGGATGAATTAGACATCCTTTGCTTGAGCTTGGGTCATATTTCCTGCATATAACAAAGGAATTGATTTTCTGTTGTATAGTGGTTTTTCTTATTTTGGGAGGCTATTAGTCAAAACAAGCGACATACGAAATGCACCAACTAAACAAAGGTTTGCTCCTATTTGCGGGTTTAAACCTATTATTCCTAGCAACTTGTCAAGGCCCATCAATCAATGACTCGCCTAGGAAACTAGAGATACTAATGTTGGGCCATGACAGCCAACATCACAACTCGGCTGCTTACCTTCCCTTTCTAGCTTCTGCCTTGAGTTCGAAAGGCTTCAATTTTTCCTATACATCTGACCTCGAGGACCTCCGTGCTGACAATCTGAAAATGTTCGATGCACTAATGATCTATGCGAATCATGATGAGATATCGGATGCTCAAGAAAAAGCTCTTTTACAATTTGTAAGGCGAGGAGGAGGTTTGCTGCCTATACATTCTGCCAGTTACTGCTTCCGCAATTCTGATGATTATGTTCGTTTAGTGGGAGGACAATTTAAGTCGCATGAGACTGGAACTTTTACAGCTGAGGTTATAGCACCAGACCACCCTGCCATGCTTGGCTTTGAGCCCTTTGAGACCTGGGATGAAACTTATGTCCATACCGCTCATAATCCTACCCGCACGGTGCTCATGGAAAGGGTAGAGGGAGATCATCGCGAACCTTACACCTGGGTGCAAGAATACGGTAGAGGCAGGATGTTCTACACTGCCTTGGGGCATGACGAAAGAACCTGGTCAAATCCTGGTTTTCACAACCTCCTGGAAAATGGTATCCGTTGGGCAGTAGGCGAGGAAAAGGCTGCCTGGTTGGACGAGTTAAGTTTTCCGGAAAGAAGTTATTCGGAGGCCAAAATTCCAAACTATGAAAGACGCAACCCCGCTCCTCAGTTGCAAGCTCCCCTAAGCCCAGCCGAATCACAACAATTGATCCAGGTACCTCCTGGCTTCGAACTGCAATTATTCGCCTCAGAGCCGGATATTATTAATCCCATCTGCATGAACTGGGATGAGAAAGGACGGCTATGGCTAGTGGAAACTCGCGATTATCCAAATGAGATTAACGTAACAGCTGATGAGGGAAATGATCGAATAAAGATCCTAGAAGACACAGACGGTGATGGCAAGGCTGATAAATTCACCGTTTTTGCGGAAGGCCTAAGTGTACCTACTAGTTTGGTCTTTTCCAATGGCGGAGTGATCGTGGCACAGGCTCCACATTTTCTTTTCCTAAAGGATACGGATGGAGATGATAAAGCTGATGTAAAGGAAGTGTTGATGGAAGGTTGGGGTACCTATGATACCCATGCTGGCCCATCCAATCTTCAATATGGTTTTGACAATCAGATTTGGGGTGTGGTCGGCTACTCTTCTTTCAATGGAGTAGTGGGAAAGGATACTTTGAAATTTGGTCAGGCGGTGTATCGTTTTCAGCCTGATGGTAGTTCGATGGAATTAATGGGTACCACATCGAATAATACTTGGGGCTTAGGTTTCTCTGAAACCTTTGATGTATTTGTATCCACGGCCAATAATACCCATAGCGCTTACCTGGGCATTCCACATAAGCAACTTAAAGAGGCCGAGGGGCTATATAGCAGGGGCGTGAAGAAGATAGATGGGCATTATGATTTTCATCCGATCACCCGAAATTTCCGACAAGTAGATGTTTTCGGTGGCTTTACTGCTGCTGCGGGCCATCAGCTGTATACCGCGAGGGCTTATCCGAAGAAATTTTGGAACCGGATTGCCCTAGTTTGCGAACCAACGGGTCATCTACTGCATCAAGCTATACTGGAAAAAGATGGGGCAGGGTTCAAAGAGAAAGATGGCTGGAACCTTTTAGCTAGCGCTGACGAGTGGGTGTCGCCCGTTCATGCGGCGGTAGGTCCGGATGGAGCAGTTTGGATCTTGGACTGGTACAATTTCATTATTCAACATAATCCTACCCCGACCGGTTTTGAAAATGGAGCAGGCAACGCGCATGTTAACCCATTACGAGATAAGCAACATGGCAGAATCTATCGCTTGGCCTATAAGGAGGGCAAAGAGATGCCAGCTCCAATCTTGGATGCTGATCAACCAAAGACCAGCATAGATGCCCTGCGTCACCCCAATATGCTTTGGCGGATGCATGCCCAAAGACTTTTAGTAGAAAGAGGAAGCCCTGAGGTTGAGGAGGATTTGCATGCGATCATCGAAGATTTGTCTGTGGATGAGATTGGATTGAATAGCCCTGCCGTACATGCACTTTGGGCGATGCATGGGCTAGGGTTGGTGAATGAGGCGCATCCAAAATCTCTTGCTGTTGTGCACACTGCTCTGTCACATCCGGCGGCAGGTGTTCGTAAGGCAGCTATCATGTGCTTGCCCAAGACGGCTCAACAATTAGAAGCATTGAGTGCTGCAAAAAGCTTTAATGATCCGGATCCCCATACTCGCCTTGCTGCGATAAATTGGCTATATGATCTTCCTAGCTCTGTTGAATTGGGAGAGTTATTATTCCGATTAAGTGAAGAGGAGGGGGTAACGAAGGATGAATGGTTAGCCCGCAGCATATACTCCTCTGCTGTGAAAAATAAGGCTAGTTTTTCCAAGGCGCTGGCTACCCATAAACAAGAATGGATGAATGGTTTTGCAATGGAGCAAAATTACAATTGGCAAGATCCGGAATTGGATGATGGTGATTGGAAAGAAATTCCGGTTCCCAAACTTTGGAGTCAAACAGGAATCCCTTTACTAGAGCGATTTGATGGGACGCTTTGGTACAGGATAACGATCAATCTGGAGGTAGATCAAGTAGGAAAGGCAGGGACTCTAAGTTTAGGTCCAGTGGATGAAACGGATGATACCTACATAAATGGCAAACGTATTGGTGGTATTGAGGGAGATCGGAATACGGAGCGAACCTATAAGGTCCCGGCGGGACTTTTAAAAGCCGGAAAGAATGTAGTTGCTATTAAGGTGCTCGATGAACAATGGAGAGCAGGAATATATGGGGATTCTAGCCAGGTCTATCTGGCCCTTGGACCAGAAAGAATTCCTTTAGCAGGTATGTGGAAGTTTAAGGTAGAAAATGTAATTCGTTCTTCGCAGTCCGTATTTACCCAAGGTATATCTGTGCAAGAGCTCTTTATGAAACATTACGGGCCGTATTCTAAAACGATTGCTGCTAGCTCCATTGCAACTACAGATGTTGATCGTGAGATACGGATTAAGACCATTCGAGAGGAGATGAAATATGACATCGAGGAGATTAGACTACAAGCAGGAGAAACGGTCGCTCTCGTTTTTGAAAATATTGATGCCATGCAACACAATCTACTGATCGGAGATATAGGTTCCTTGGAAACGATCGGAACAGCAGCAGATCGACTAGCTCAACAGAATGGAGAGGCGGCTGATTATATCCCTGCTATCCCAGAAGTTCTAGCAGCTACCCCCTTGGTAGACCCTGGAGAAACTTATCGTATGGTGTTTACCGCACCGGAAAAAAGTGGCGTTTATCCTTATGTCTGTACTTTCCCCGGTCATTGGCGAATGATGAACGGAAAGATCATTGTGGAGGGGGGAATTTAGACATGAAACCTCAAGCTGATTTTAACGAAAGAACATAAATAGTAAAGTACGATGAACGGAAAATTTATATTGGAGGCTGACGAGAATTGGGAGGTAGCCCCAATTGGAAGAACAGCAACCCTCTCCGGCCCAAAGCAAACTGGGGCTAAAAATCTTATGGTAATTGATGCCGTTTTTGAACCTGGAAAACAACATAGCTTTCATCATCATCCCAACCAGGAAGAGGTGATCTATGTGGTAGAAGGGGTATTGGAACAATGGATTGAAGGAGAAAAAAGAATGATGAAACCAGGGGACAGCTGTTTCATTCCCGCTGGGGTTGTACATGCTTCATTTAATGATTCTGATCAGGATGCTCGGATCATTGCCATTCTGAGTCCTGCGATGGGCGAAGATGGTTATGAAGTGGAGGATGTATTTGATCGCCCGCCCTGGAATACGATGAGAAAGTGATTGTAATGTAGAAGGGCCATGTGGGTTAGGCTTGTGGAAGTGATCAAGACCTCAGAAGTGGTTCGGTGACCCGACCTATTCTGAGGTCTTGTTACAAAGTTAAGCCTCTGACGTGGCGGACTTCTTTTCACGGAAGAAGATGGCGAACAAGATGAGTACTACACCTGCTAAACCGGCAGGTACCATCCAGATGTTCCACCAATTGTGACCAATGATCTCACCGGCGTCGTTGAGGATCTCGTGCGACTCTACCACCTGGCCGGAATAGATAGAACCAATGTACATACCCAATCCATAAGTCACCAAAGCGATTAAGCCTTGGGCGCTAGAACGCACGGCTTCAGGAGCCTCATTGTCCACATAAATTTGACCGGTTACGAAGAAGAAATCATAGCAAAGACCATGTAGAATAATACCGGCATAGAACATAAAGACGAGCTCCTCATTATTGCCGTAAGCAAACAGGAGGTATCTAGCTACCCAGCACATAATTCCGACTAGAATCATCTTCTTAACCCCCAATTTTCTGAAGAAGAAAGGCATCAAAAGCAGAAAAATGATTTCTGACATTTGCCCCATCGTCATCTTCCCGGCGGCATTGACCATGCCTGACTCATTGAAATAGGGATTAGTAAAGTTATAATAGAATGATAGTGGGATGGAAACCAAAAGTGAGCCGATGATCAAAACGGCAAAGGACCGATCTTTCATCAGCTTTAGGGCATCGAACCCAAGAAGCTGCCCCACCGAAACCTCTTTGCCTTTGGCCTTGGGTGGAGTAGCTGGAAGGAAAAAGCAGTAAATGCCCATGACTACGGAAAATCCTGCCGCAATCTTAAATGGAATAGCTGTGGGCTCAATTTTCATGGTTCCAATCATGATGCCCGCAATGATCCAGGCTATGGTGCCCATTCCTCTAATTGCAGGAAACTGCTTTTCAGGATTGTCCATTTGATTGAAGGCTACGGCATTCGCGATGGCTAGTGTGGGCATGTAGCACAGGGAGTAGAGTAGTAGGGCCCAATATACGCCTCCTGGCGTGGTGATCGTAGAGATCCAGTATAGCAAACCGGCCCCGATCAAGTGCAAGCCTCCTAATACCTTCTCTGCATTAAAAAAGCGATCGGCAATCATCCCGACGAAAAGTGGGGCGAAAATAGCGCCTAAACTAATCGTACTATAGGCATTGCCCACATCAGATCCCTGAAATCCTATTTCTCCAAAATAAGTACCCATCGTCACGTACCAGCAGCCCCAAATAAAGAACTGAAAGAACATCATGATGGAAAGCTGTACCCTAATATTCGTTGACATATCGCTAAGTTGGTTTATGTATGAGCCTGTACGGATGTTGGACTCAATGTTCGTTTATAAATATGCTGCTGCCTTGATTCTTTGGGATCGGTATTTGAAGTGAAGGCGTAATTTAAAAACTTTTCACGAAAGACAGGTGAAGGTGATCTTGTTCCTATTCATATAAGTCCTCCGTGCCTAGTGGAGCTAGCTCGTTTAGGAATTCACTGATCTTGCTGGTGGTCATATCCAGAAAAGCTGCTCCTTTCTCTGGTGTGGAATGCTTGGGATCTCCAACGCCCGTATCGGCCGTCACTTTAGTCCAATGCCGTTGGCTAGTTGCCCAACCTTCCTTGAAACCATTGAGTTTATAGGATTTGGCGGCTCCGTCACCAGCTTCGGACAGGGGTAGCACCAAATCTGGGTGCAAATGCATGATTACACTGGTCTCCAACTCACCCGCATGATCGCCTGGCTCCACAAAGAATTCTTGACTATTACCCACCTGCCACCAATTGATACTGCATACATATAAGTCTGGAAAATCAATAGCCAATTCTCTGATCATGGTCTTAAAGTTATTGCCACCATGTGAATTGAGAATCACCAGTTTTCCAACCTGATGACGGACCAAAACATCTGCCACATCCTTCAGGATGGCGTATTGCGTACTGGGGTTAAGGTTCATGCAGAGTTTTACATCTAGTTGCCCGGTGTTGATGCCGAATGGGATGGTTGGAAGCACAATCACTTTGGTACCTGACTCCCAGCTTTTTCTGGCCGCTTCCTCGGCTACTGCCGTGGCTTCGTAGTTATCCGTGGCGTAAGGAAGATGGTAATTGTGGGCTTCGGTAGCGCCCCAAGGTAGGATGGCAATTGGGTAATCCGTGGGTTCCACAGCTTTCCAATTTGTCTCTGCTAATACGTAGGGTCGTATCATTGGTTTTTTCGTTTTATGATGCTCTGAAAGCTTTCAGTTGAAGTAAAAAACGAAAAAAAATGACAGCTTTAAAAAGCTTTTGCCATAATTCTTTTTTAGCTTGATTGCTCAAAAAGTTGTTTAAAAATATCTTTCTGGCCGCGATGAAGTTCTTTTTGACTCACTCTTCGTTTTTTTATCGCCGCGTAGCGCTGCTATGCGACTCAAAAAAAGCCTCAATTGAGCCAAAAATCTTCTCCATTTCGACTCAGCAGACATTCTTCAACAACTTCAAAACGAAACTACCAACTACAAATGTCCAATCAGCAGTTATTTGTACAAGATCTAGAGTTCCACATCCATGGAGATGTACTTTCCGATGACACAAGTTTAGGCCTTTATTCTACGGATGCCAGCGTTTATCAGATTAGGCCCATTGCTGTAGTTTTACCTAAGCATGAAAAAGACGTGCGTAAAGCCCTACAAATCGCGAAGGATCACCAAGTGGCGGTGCTGCCCAGAGGAGGAGGCACGAGCTTGGCTGGCCAGACAGTGGCTGAGGCTATGATTCTAGACTTCTCTAAGTACATGAATCAATTATTGGAAGTGAACGAGCAGGAAGGTTGGGCCAGGGTACAGCCGGGTTTGGTTCGCGATGAATTAAATGCCAAGCTTCAGCCACTGGGCTTGCACTTCGCTCCCGACCCTGCCACCTCCAGCCGGGCGAATGTCGGTGGGATGATCGGGAATAACTCCTCTGGAACCAAAAGTATTGTTTTCGGTAAAACGGTAGATCATGTTATAGAGTTGAAGGCCTTATTGGAAGATGGAACGTTCTTGCATACCCAACCGCTGGAAAAGGCTGATTTCATCCAGAAAGGGGCTGCTGGTGGTCGTGAAAGTGAGATCTATCGGGAATTGTTTGAGATGATCGACGATCATGAAGAGGCTATTCAGCGTGCCTTTCCAAAGGTTATGCGGCGGGTTCAGGGTTACAATTTGGATGAGTTTGCGGGGAAGGAGGTATGGAATCTGAGTAAATTGCTTTGTGGTAGCGAAGGTACACTAGTCACTTTCCTGGAAGCCAAGATCAAGCTGGAGCCTTTGCCAAAGCACAAATCCGTTTGTGTGGTACACTTTGCAGAGGTCCTCGAGGCGATTGAGGCGGTTAATGTGATGTTACCCTTTGATCCTTCGGCGATTGAGATTTTGGATGATACGGTGGTGAGACTCAGCCGGGAAAACCTTACTACCCAGCGCCATGCCCAATTTATTGAAGGGGATCCGGCGGCGATACAAATCGTGGAATTTTATGGGGATTCGCCGGAGGAGGTGATGGAACGGCCACGGCAAATGATAGCTGAACTGCAGCGTAAAAAGATGGGCTATGCCTACCCACTTTTTCCCGAAGGACCTGCCTATGAGGATGTTTGGGTGATTCGTAAGAAAGGTCTCGGATTGATGTTAGGCATAAAGGGAAATAAGAAACCCTTAGCTTTTATTGAGGATGCTGGCATACCTACTGAACATTTGCCTGAATACATAGACCGGGTGTTAAAGCTCTGTGCGGCCAATGGTACGGAAGCGGCTATGTATGCACATGCCAGCGTTGGTGTGATCCACGTACGACCGATCCTGGACCTGCGATTGGCGGAAGATATCCAGCGCTTCAAAAATATTGCCGATGGAACTTTCCAATTGGTTAAGGAGTATGGAGGATCATGGAGTGGCGAACATGGAGATGGTTTGGTCCGGAGTTTTTATCTGCCAGAGTTCTTTGGGGAAGAAGTGTATCAGGTGCTCAAGCGCGTTAAGCAATTATTCGATCCGGACAGTCGCATGAATCCGGGAAAGATCATTGATGCACCGGCCATCGATCAGGATTTACGTTACGGGGTGGCTTATGCCGATCAGGAATTAACCACTCATTATCACTATAGGGAAGACGGTGATTTCGCGAATGCCGTACACATGTGTACGGGAGTAGGGGAGTGCCGAAAAATGCTGGGCGGTACGATGTGTCCTAGCTTCAAAGCGACACGCGAGGAGGAGCATTCGACGAGAGGCCGGGCCAATGCCTTACGGCTGGCCATGTCTGGTCAATTGGGGGAAGAGGGCTTAGTCGGAGAGCGATTGCAGGAAACGATGGATCTATGTCTGTCCTGTAAAGCTTGCAAATCTGAATGCCCCAGCAACGTAGATATGGCCAAATTGAAGAGTGAAGTCCTACAATTGAAGTACGATCAAAATGGCCTGTCGCGCCGAGACAAACTCATCCGAGATTCTGCCCAGATGGCGGATCGCCTGGCTGGTCCCCTGGCTGGGATGGTGAATCGTCTTACGCATTCTTCGGTCGGACGTTTCATGATTGACAAGATGAGTGGGTTTGACCGCCGCCGGAAACTACCTGCTTTTGCTGGGCAATCCTTTGAGCATTGGTACAATTCCAACTATCAAGCACCTAGCGAAGTAAGCAAAAGTGTGGTGCTTTTTGCTGATACCTACCTTAATTTCCATGAACCCAGCGTCGGAATTGCGGCAACTAAACTCTTGTCTCGTCTGGGGTACGGTGTGGAATTAGCGGCCGTAGGCTGTTGTCAACGACCGCGGATCTCCCATGGTTTTTTACGCCTAGCTAAAACAGAAGGGGAAAACACAGCGAGGGCACTGGATCAATTAATACAAAATGGCTCGACCATCGTGGTGTGCGAACCCAGCTGCGCTTCAGCCCTAGTAGACGATCTACCAGATCTCCTGGCCGACCAGGAATTGGGATCGAGATTGAAGGAGAACATCCAGATGCTAGATGTGTTCTTGGCAGCCGAATTGGATATGGGGCGTGTTGTGATGGAACCCGCCTACCAAGAAAATCAGGTACTATTGCATGGTCACTGCCATCAGAAAGCCTTATTTGGAACGGCTCACCTGAAGCGTATCTTTGAAGGATTGACTGGGAAGAGCCTAGAGGAAATTCCCAGCGGCTGTTGCGGGATGGCTGGGTCATTTGGGTATGAAAAAGAACACTATGATATATCCAGAAAGATAGGCGAACAAATCCTGTTTCCAGCTGTTCGTGAGAGTGACCCAAAGGCGAAGATAGTTGCCAACGGATTCAGTTGTAGACACCAGATTGAACATTTCACAGACCGGAAAGCCAAGCACTGGGTCGAGGTCATATGCGAAATCATGGAGATCTGATCAAGCAATGCAGAAGGTCAAGTAGAATGATCCGCATAAGCTAGTAACATGAACGAACAAGCAGAAAAAACACCGTCCTGGTTGACCTTAGCGAAGCTAGGGTATATTGCATCAGCAGGTTTCAGCATGATCCTTTTGCTCCCAGTAGCTTTAGGAGGGATGGTAGATCTACTAGGCTTTTCCAACCAAACCATTGGCTGGGTGGCCGCAGCGAATGCCGCTGGCATAGCATTAGGTGCGCTTTATGTTCCGTTATCAGGCGATAAATTTCAGCTTTTGCCTTCCATACGTTGGAGTTTGATGGGCCTAATTTTGATAGACTTTAGTTGTGCTTTTTTAACTACCTCTGGCAGTTTTCTCTTGTTTCGCTTTATGTCTGGTCTCCTGGGAGGGGTGTTATATGCAGGTATCCTGCGTGTTTTAGCTGGCCTTCCAAGACAGGAGCGGGGCTTTGGAATTTATGTGATTGTCTATTGCTCTTGGTCTGCTGTTTTATTCTTTGTGGCTCCTTACATCATGGAGATTGGCGGCATGGCTGCCCTCTTCTATTTGATCGCCTTTTCCGGCTTGGTCGGGTTATTGATTTCACCCGTATTGAAGCCTTTTCATACCAAAATCATTACTGTACAGGCGGACACTCTCCTGTATCTGTTGAAACAACGCCCCGTTTTAATCAGCCTCATTTCTTACCTACTGCTCATGGCCGGTTCAGGTGCCTTTTATGCCTATGTGGAACGGATGGGTAATGCTAATGGTCTCAGTGCCTCCTTCATCGCCATGGCCCTCAGCAATAGCAATTTCGCTGGGATATTGGCTGGATTCCTGGTCTTTCGGCTGGGTAATAGACTCGGTCTAACTATCCCGATCATGGGAGGTATCTCCATTCTGGCCGTCTGTTTTCTACTGATCAATTGGGTGCCTTCTGCTTGGGTTTATTTCGCCTCAGTTTTTGGTGTGGCCGGTTGTTGGGGCTTTTTGATTGCCTATTTTCAAAAGGTACAATCTATCGTTGACTTGGATGGTAAGATTGTCGCCTTAGGAGCTACCATTAATCTAGGTGGACGAGCCATCGGCCCAGCCTTCGTGAGCTTTCTGATCGTCGGTAATAACTTTGAAGTGGTGATCTCTTTTAGCTTGATTTGTGTAGTTGCCTGTGTCGTTATGCTACTGCCTGCCTTATTGAAAATTGATCGGAGACAGACACAAGCCGCTTAAGATCTACTTATTCAGCACCTCATTTAGGCCGTATTTACCCTCCCATTTTGATAGGATTTTACCTCTTTTTGGGCTTGTTTCATGCAAATAAGACAATAGTCCACCTTTTTGCAACGATAGTCCACGAAGCCTATTTGATTTCCCTTCATCTTTGTATTGTCCTTCAACAAATGCGAAAAGTGAGTCGCTTTTACGGACAAAACACACTTAACCAAAAGAGGAATCCCCTCATCTCATGATCGTTAACTTAAAAACCTTTTTTATGACAACGACATATCAAACAGCCAAGAATCAAGTGATGAATAGCAAACGTGCAGGTGAAGGAACGGCGAACTTGAATTTTGACCTTCTATATCGTCAATTTGCGCCAAAGGTTTACATGAAGTGCTTGAGCTTATTAAAAGATGAGGTATTGGCAAAAGATGCCATGCAAGAGATATTTATCCGAGCTTTTATGAAGTCTTCTCAGTTTCGTCAAGAAGCTAAAGTCTCAACTTGGTTGTATTCCATTACTTACAACTACTGCATGGACTTCTTGAAAAAGCAGCAGTCTAAACGTTCCAAAATAGGAGAAGATTACCGAGAGGCATGTTGACCATTACCTAATTGATCGCAAGATCGCTGAGTTGAATACAGTATTGGATGAATTACCCTCTTCAGATCGCAAGATTCTTCTGATGAAATTTCAAGAAGAAATGTCGATTAAAGAGATGGCACAAAGAAAAAATAAATCAGAAGGAGCCATCAAGATGAAGCTCAACCGAGCAAAAGCAAAAGCTCGCCAACTAAGAATTAAACATGCGGCTAGGCTTTCAGCCTGATAACCGTTCCCCGAGTTTTCATAAATCGAGATGAACAATGACCCCTTAAGGGTCCCTTATTAAGCAGAAAGCTCCCTTTGGGGAGCTTTTTTTTGCTTACTGATTGTCAATTCTATATTTATTCCACTCCTTCTTCAGGTGTAGACCAATTTCCTGTCGATATTTAAGAACATTTTCCCCCGTTTTTAGTATAAGTTAGTTAAATTACAACAGCATTCACCCATCAACCTAAGGCTGAGCTTCTTAACTTCCCAATACTGAACATCACTCTTTTTGTAATTATTTTCAGCCTAGGAGCTTCCTGGTTTCGGAATTTTCTAACCACGCATGTGTCTTATGAAAGTACTACAGCGCATACTGAATAATGGCATTTCGGGTGACCTCAGTAGCCTAGAAAAACTTGCCCGACAGATATTTAACTTCGATCTTGTAATGGGGATGGTGCTCCCCATGATTACCGTTGTCTTTTACGAAGTAAGTGGTTTTACGACCCCTGCCTTTTTAGCTGGCCATATTTTTATTATTCTCTTTTTTGGAAGTTGTATCTACTTTGTATCCAAGGGTTACTACGAGTATTGTGTTTGGAAATGCATCGGCTTTATCTATCTCATGATGCTGGTCATTGTTCTCAATTTTAGTAGTCTTTTCAATAGCCTCTTTTTTGTACCCTTAGCCTTAAACGCCTTAATCTATTTCCCCGGGAGAAAAAAGGTATCCTTATCCATCTTGATTCTTTTTCTAGTTACCGGTCTTGTGCTATTCATTGTCGAGCTGAATTACTTTTCTTTTCAAGAGAATACCAGTTTCCAAATCCTTAGCATGAAGACGGCCTTGACCTTCTTTGCCTATATATTCGCCTATAAGATCTTGAGTTTTTTACTGATGTACTGGCGCACTATCACTACGAAAGAGGCTTCTGAAGCAGGCGTGAAACAGTTTTTAAAATTAACTACCGAGGGTATATATCATATTGCTTTCTCTCCACCGATTCCACTAGATCTACCCATCGAAGAACAGTATAGTAGGTTTAAAAAGGATGGCGTCTTCTTGGAATGCAATAATGCATTTGCCAAACTTTATGGCTACGAGGATGGAAGTATACTGAACGGGATGCCAGTTACAAAATTTGTATCGGGTATTCCCGATGCCGGCATGGCGGTAACCTTTCCCGACTTTGCCAAGTCTAATTATATTCTGCTCAATAAAGCTTCGAGAGAATGGAATGACAAGGGAGAATATGTTCACTTACTTAATAATGTCTTTGGAATTATTGAGAAGAATGAATTGAAGGGAATTTGGGGAACGCAGCGAGATATATCTGAGCTCAAGGCGACGCAAGATACCATCGCCATGCGGGATGAGATCACAGAAAGGTTAATGGCTAATTTTCCGGTTGTGTACTATCGGTTTGACAAAGACCTCAACTTTACGCTCAGTGTTGGTGGCGCCTTAAACCGCTTGAACTTGAAACCCAATGAGGTTGTGGGTAAAAGTATGAAAGATCTATACCGTCATGTACCAGAAATCATTGAAGGTCATCAGGTCTCGATCGAAGGGAAAGATAATGCCTTTTTGACCAAGGTGCCCACCACCGAAGAGGAGCTCTTTTTTGATACGCGTGTTACTTTCGATGTAAAAAAGCAAGAGGGAATTGGATTTGCACTTGAAACGACCGAACGGAAAATTGCGGAGAATGCTCTGTTGAAGAGCGAAAATCGTTTTCGAAACCTATTCAATAGCACCTTCGATGCCATTTTTGTATTCAATATCGAAACGGGCTTAGTGGAAGAGTGCAATGAAAATGCTAAGGTGATGTTTGAAATACCGGATGATGTAGATATCCGTACGCTATCTCCGATCTACATGACGCCGCAATATCAGCCCGATGGAAGCCTCTCTAGTAAGATTATTGAAGAGCAAGTAGCTGCTTTATTTTCAAAGAAGCGCTTGCAGATTGAGCTCAGCCACAAGCGCTTTGGAGGTGAAGTGTTTGAAACGGAAACTACCCTAATTCCCAGTAATTACAATTCCAAGGAAATTTTGGTGATCATAAAGGATGTCTCAACAAGGCAACAAGCTGAAAAGGCCTTAATAAGAAGGGAACGGCAATTGCGAGAAGCTCAGAAAGTAGCACTGTTGGGTAGCTGGGAATACGATTACAATTCTCAGATATTTTCGTGTTCTGAACAACTGCACAAGATGTTCGCAGTACATAATTCCAGTGAGGGAGGATACAGTGCTTGCATGAAGGTATTGGTGTCAGATGAGTACTATAAATTCATGGTTCAAGTAATGGATGAAGCGGAGCGAAATGCATTTAATTTCACCTATCAAAAACAGCTGGACAACGGCGAGCAGCGATGGTTTCAAATGACCGGAGGCAAGTCTTTTGATGAAGAGGGCCGACCAACGAGAATTTCTGGTATCGTGCAAGACATTACCACACAACAAAACCAGGAAGAGATCATTCGAAAAGCCCTCAAGGCATTGAATGAAAAGAATGAGGACCTAGAAAAGTATATTGATAGCAATATGCAATTGGAAAACTTTGCATACATGGCTTCACATGACCTTAAAGCTCCCATTAGAACCATCGTAAGTTTCACACAGCTTCTCAAGCGAAGTTTAAAAGACCGATTGCAGGATAATGAGGAAGAATACCTTCAGTACATAAGTACGGGGGCTAATAGCATGAAGAACCTCATTGAGGATTTATTGACTTACTCTCGAGTAAATACCAATAACCACCAATTAGAGGAAGTTTCTCTTCCTAGGATACTCGAAAGTATCCAACTCAACCTACAGACTGCCTTAGAAGACAGTGGAGGCTCTATCAAGATCAAAAACATACCTGATAGTATTCAGGCAGACAGCACTATGATGCGTCAACTGTTTCAGAACCTGGTGGAGAATGCCATTAAATTCCGTAGACCCGGCATCGCACCCAAAGTTGAAATCGGTTGTTCCAATACAGAGGATTACTGGAACTTCTATATTAAGGATAATGGAATAGGCATTAGCTCCGAATTTCAGGAAAAGATCTTCCTACTTTTCCGCAAGTTGCATAGTAGTTCGCAGTACGAGGGTACTGGAATAGGTCTAGCCCTCTGTAAGAAGATTGTGGAGCAGCATGGTGGTAAAATATGGGTTAACGACGAATATAAGGAAGGTACCTGTTTTCAATTTACCCTTCGCAAAGAGCTGGTGCTTGACTTGGTAAGTGCATAATAAATAGATCTCTATAGCCTGATCTCATCTCAACTAGATCGCTAATTTTTACTACATTAGCACGGATGAAAAACCAACGCTAATGAACCAGTACCGACGTCTCCTTGTGGCTGCGCTAGCTCTCTTATACTGTGTATCGAGTTGTCGCCAAAAAGAGGAGGTAACTACCTTACCGAATATCGTGATCATTTTTACCGACGATCAAGGTTATCAAGACCTAGGTTGCTATGGCTCTCCCGATATCAGAACGCCTCACCTCGATCAAATGGCCAAAGAGGGAATGAGATTCAAGAATTTCTATGTTTCACAGCCTGTATGTTCTGCTTCACGAGCGTCCCTGCTCACCGGTTGTTATGCCAATCGCATGGGTATACACGGCGCCTATATGCCATACGTGGGGAAGGGGCTGCATCCCAATGAGGTAACCATCGCCGAAATGCTAAAACCTTTAGGGTATGCTACTGCCCAGTATGGTAAATGGCATCTAGGTTCGGAGCCTGAATTTCTGCCTACTCGCCAAGGATTTGATGAGTATTTTGGAATTCCTTTTTCAAATGATATGTGGCCTTATCACCCCTCTCAGGGAACCATCTTTGATTTTGACCCGCTCCCCCTGGTAGAAAATGAGCAAACCATTGATACGTTGGAAGATCAGTCCATGCTGACAACTTGGTATACAGAACGTGCCATCTCTTTTATTGAAAGAAATAGAAATCAGCCTTTCTTCCTATACGTTCCCCACAGCATGCCCCATGTGCCGCTATTTGCTTCCGAAAAACATAAGGGTAAATCCGCAGCTGGATTGTACGGAGACGTGATCGAGGAGATCGATTGGAGCGTTGGGCAAATCCTAGCAGCGCTTAAGGACAACGACCTAGACGAAAATACCTTGGTCATTTTTACTTCTGATAATGGCCCGTGGCTTTCCTACGGGGGACATTCTGGGCGAGCCTTACCTTTGCGAGAGGGCAAGGGAACGGCTTGGGAAGGAGGGGTCCGAGTGCCTTGTATTATGCGATGGCCAGGCAAGATCAAGCCAGGGAGAGAGGAGGCTAAACCCGCCATGACCATTGATGTGTTTCCCACGATTGCCGCCCTGACCGGAGCTAGTTTGCGAGAGCACGCCATCGACGGTAAGGATATGACGGATCTAATGGTGGGAAAAGAAAAGGTCGCCCCTCATCAAGCGGCTTACTATTTCTATTACAAAAGCAATGAGTTGCATGCGGTGATGAGTGGAGATGGAAGATGGAAGCTCTATTATCCTCATCGATACCGTTCTCTGAATGGCAGAACCGGAACTGACGATGGGCAACCCATTCCCTATGATCAAAATGACTTGGATAAAATGGAGCTCTATGACTTATTTAATGATGTAGGAGAAGTCCACAATGTGATCGGAGAACACCCTAATGTAGTTAAAAGGTTGGAGGCCTATGCTGAAAAAGCTCGTGCTGAATTGGGCGATCGATTGACGGGGAGAAAAGGAGCTGGTGTCAGGCCAGTCGGCGAATTAGCAGGGGCGGGAACGGATTGAGGAAGCATGCCAATACAACTGCATCCATTGCTCTTGGAAGGACGATTTGTCGCACAAAATATTAGTATTTTTTAAAAACGAAGAACCGAAAACTTTAAACAAATTACCGCTATGTCTAATTCTAAATCGATCCTAATCATCACAGGCGATGCTGGTGAGAGTTTTGAAATTCTATATGCCAGTCACCGATTGCAGGAGGCAGGTTATCAACCTGTCATTGCAGCTCCATCCAAACGCCGGATGCACCTTGTGATCCATGATTTCGAACCTGGCTGGGATACCTATGTGGAACGTCCGGGATACAACGTTTCCTCCGACATAGCCTTGGCTGATGTCAAGCCTGAGGATTATCATGCCGTCCTGATTCCTGGCGGGCGAGCGCCGGAGTATTTACGCAATAGTCAGAAGGTAATTGAGATTGTTCGTGCCTTTGCTGCGGCCGACAAATTCATTTTTGCGATTTGTCATGGGGTACAAATATTGATCACTGCTGGTCTGGTGGATAAGCGGCCAATTTCTTGCTACGAACATGTTCGTTTTGAAGTGGAATCCTGTGGCGGAGTGTATGTAGCAGATCAAGAAGCTACTCGAGATGGTAAAATAGTAACGGGCAAAACCTGGGAATCTCATCCGGACTTTTACCGTGCCGTATTTGAATGCTTGAATAGCGAAGTGGTAGTTTAACTTTTGGTAAAAGGAAACGAAATATGAAATACCAACGAATTAACATTTTCCTTCTGTTGCTGGCCCTCAGCTTCCTGTCGGCCTGTGAATCTGAAACGGCTTCTACTGCTGGAAGTGAAAATCGTCCGCCGAATATTATCATCATTTTTGCTGATGATCTAGGGTATGGAGATCTCGGCACCTATGGCAATCCCACTATTAGAACGCCCCATCTCGATCAAATGGCGGCGGAAGGCTTGAAGTTCTTCCAATTCTATTCTGGCGCTTCGGTTTGTACACCCAGTCGAGCGGCTTTATTGACGGGACGCTTGCCGATTCGTTCCGGTATGGCCAGTGATCGATATCGAGTATTGTTTCCCTTCTCCGCCAGTGGCTTACCCTCCGAAGAAATCACCCTAGCTGAAGCTTTGAAAGAACAAGGGTACCAGACGGGCATAGTGGGAAAATGGCATTTAGGGCACCATCCACAATATCTTCCGCTGCGGCATGGCTTTGATACATTCTATGGCCTCCCATACTCAAATGATATGCTTCCGAGGCCGAATGCCAAGTGGGGCCCAGCTCGGAAATACCCTCCGCTACCCCTATATCAGGATACTGCTGTCTTGGATACGAATCCGGATCAGCGTCTCCTGACCAAGCAGTATACGGAGAAGGCTAAGGCCTTTATTGATGCGCATGAGGAGGAGCCTTTTTTCTTGTATATGCCGCATTCCTTCCCACATGTTCCGCTCTTCGCTAGTCCTGATTTTGAGGGGAAAAGTAGCAGAGGTCTGTATGGGGATGTGGTAGAGGAATTAGATTGGAGTGTAGGGCAGATCTTGAACACATTAAAGGAAAAAGGCTTAGACAAGAACACCTTAGTTGTATTTACTTCCGACAATGGTCCCTGGTTAACCGAAAAACAAGAGGGCGGTTCTGCGGGTCTTTTGCATCAGGGAAAGGGGTCTACCTTTGAAGGCGGAATGCGTGAACCAACTATCGCCTGGTGGCCAGGGAGGATCGCACCAGGTATAACTCAGTCGTTGGGCACCACCATGGATATTTACGCCACCGCTGTCAAGCTAGCAGGAGGATCGCTTCCCGACGACCGCACCTATGACGGTACAGATTTAAGTCCTGTATTTGACGATCCTAATGCGAAGGTGCGTGATGAAGTGATTTATTACCTGGGGGCTCAGGTATTTGCGTATAGAAAGGGGCCTTGGAAAATGCACTTGAAGACATTAAATCCTTATATTGGAGAACAGCCAGTAGCTCATGATCCTCCCTTGCTCTATCAATTAGAGCATGACCCATCCGAACGATTCAATTTGGCGGCGGAGCATCCAGAGGTGCTGGAAGAGCTGCGGGCGGCCTTGCAACGACACTTGGATGGCGTGAAGTCCGTCCCATCGGTTTTAGAAGACATTGATCAATCTTACTTCGAATAAAAGTTATACCATCAATGAAATCACATCTAAATCTATCCTTTGTTCTGATTTTTTCCCTCCTATACCTTAGCGGTTGCGCCCAAGGCTCGGATAATTCCGCGGAGCAGATTGGTGCTGCGGTAATGGCCATTCCTGAAGACCTCCGGGATGGGGCCAAGGTGCTAGGCTATGACCAAAAGGGAGAACTAGTGACCTTAAGAGAGGGCACAAATAATATGATTTGTCTCGCTGATGATCCCAACAAAGCCGGATTTAATGTGGCCTGCTATCATGTGGACCTGGAGGCTTTTATGGCTCGAGGCCGTGCCTTGAAGAAAGAAGGAAAAAATGCCAATGAGGTGTTTGATATACGAGAAGCGGAGGCCAAAGCTGGTGTATTGAAAATGCCGGAAAACCCCACCACCTTGCACATCTTGTCGGGGACGGAAGGAAAATACGACGCAGCCACCAATACGGTTACTGGAGCGAACTACCGCTCGGTAGTGTATATTCCTTTTGCTACCGCGGAGTCTACCGGTTTACCCTTGCAACCACAGGTACCCGGTGGGCCTTGGATCATGGACCCAGGAACGCATAGAGCGCACATCATGATCACGCCTCCACCGCAGAATTAGGCTAAAAAGGGGAGAGTTCCGAAGTCTTAAAGACTTCGGAACTCTCCCCTTTTTTTATCTGAATCCACCCCATGAGACAATAATCCACCCTTTTGAGACAATAGCCCACCTCGCTTTCCTAAAAGCACTGCATCTTTGATCTATCATTGTTATCCCATTATGAAAACCCGAAGGCAATCACCCATAGCCTTTCTAGAAAGTACAAACTGATGAATCAAACAAGCATTAAAGCAGGAAGAATTCAATTCCATCACAATCCCAAAATTCAGTATCCTCAGCAACTAGCACTAAAGAATAAACAAAGACTATTTGTAGGATTACTCTTTTTCTTGGTTCCCTTGATTTGCCTCTTGGGGACATTGGTCTTGCAATTAGTCTAAGAATTTATGGGCTGACCTAAACCGCTTGGGAATTACAAACTACTCTTGTAGGTCAGCTTAGATGCGTCTGATAGGGTGAGGGAAGAGGAGTGAATGAAGAATCCGCTTAATGTAAACTAAATCTCGCTCCTTTTCCCAAAAGCCCTGCCATTTCTGGCTTTCCCTCCTTTAATACTTGTTTTTCTATCCTTTTTTGAGCTGGTTTGACCGCATGATAAGGTAAACAGCGAATCCCACCGCCACACCTGGTACTAGACTTAGCAGGAGGCAAATCCATCCGTATTTAACCTTCGGTGACTCGTAAATTATCCAGATTAATAGTACAGCAAAACAACTAAAGACGTCTGCTGAATAGGCGGAAGCATAGGGGTTGACGAAGCCAGCTCCAAAGGCTCCTATGATGTCCGGTTGTTCAATTAAGGGAGGAAGCACTAGTAGGCAGAATAGCACAGTGAAGATTCCTGCCACTATGCCGACACTAATGATAAATGCCTTTTCGGTCATGGTTTTGATGCTTTTGGATGAATAGCTAAAGTTATGGATCAGGTCAATGAGTTAGCTTTTGGACCATAGAATTTCGAATTCACTTCATAATTTTCCCACTCTGCAACAATAATCCACCCATTAGAGACAATAGCTCACTTCACTTTCTGTAAAGTGCTGCATCTTTGAACTGTCCGAAACACCTATTTCTAAAACCTCAGTGAGATTCTTGAAAAGGATCTCGAAAAATGTAAGATCATGAAAAGCATCGCAACCCAACCTATTCAACTTCAACAAGATCTGAACGAAAAAACTTCAACAGCTAAAACGGACGCCCATCAACAACTCGTCGCTGTGCTTTGTCTTTTATTCTTCCCTTTTATGTATTTGATTGGATCATTGATTACCAGTCTTTTCTAAAGGCCCTCAGGTCGTTCTATTTCCCGTTCTAGTATCGGCTCTAGATCTTCAATAGCTTCGAGACCATCTTCAGGTCGCCAAGTATACATCTTGATATTGATTCTTGATTCGCTGATGCTTAGAATAGAAAACCCGTTCTTTTCGATAGGCGGTAGGATCTCCTCAACGTCCATGTCTTTCGGTACCTTTGCAGTGGTCCCCCTGAAGGAACTTGGGAAACCCAGTTTTCCACTTCCCAAAGTTCCTGAACCGATTACGTGGATCGGCTTCCTGCCGAAATCGAGATTCCCACTTCTGTAAATCTTAGCATAGCTGGAATTGTGCAAGTCGCCCTGAATGATGATGGGTAGCTGTTTCGATCCACGCCAGCTCTTTAGTATCCTTTGGTGCTGGAGCCACCATCCGGTTTGCCACTTGAATTTCTCCGTTTCGCCTACTCCGATTTCACCATCAGCTTGGAACACATCCGGATACCATTCACTCCATTTTCCAGCAGTTAATCCGAATGGGGTGGAAGGAATATGAATGATGTATCTTGTATCAGTGGTTAGGGTTCTCCGTTTAATCCAGTCTTCTGCAGCTCTGGCTACTAAGATGCCCTCTTCCCCCAGGAGAGCGGAGTGCCTCTTACAGTCATAGAGCACCGACTCAAGCAATTTGCCATAGCGCAAGGTTCCGTAGTGCTTATTGCGGCCTTCGTGTGCTCCTGGCAAATTGAGCGGCCGGTTGCGGTCTGATAAGAATTCGGGATAATAGAGTTTTTGAATCAGGCCCTGCCCTTCAATGCCATATAATTTTGGCGGAAGTGTAACGAGATCCTCATGAGCCTCATCGTTTTCGAGAAGATCATGATCGTCGGGTAGGAAATAAGTTGGGGTGGAACGTAAAAGGCAACCATACAATTCGGCGATCTGAGCGTCAGCGATTTGGGTGATCGTAGACAGATTTTTTTCACTAGACATCGGGGTATTTAGGTCTAAATGCCCATATATATTATCGAGTCGGAGTTTAACCAGTTTCTTCAGAAACCCCTTATCCATGGTTTGTCGATCCCAGTAAATATGGTCTCCATTGGCAATAACGACATCTGGATTAAAGCTCAAGCCTCGTTTGAGCAGCAGGTGTCGGAATTCGGTCTTTAGGAATAATTCCTGACGTAAAACACGTTCCTTTACTCCCCCAGCACAGGTAAAGGCGAGGATAGTCAATTCTTGCGCACTACTATCGGGATGAGGGTATGTTCTAAGATCCCATTTATCTGCAAGCTTAGTCTGATCTGCGGTTTCAAGTTGTAAAGAATAGCTGGTGTTAGGGTTAAGATGGTTAACGAAAAACTCCCAAAACCTTTGTGTTGACTCTAAGGATTGCCCCTGGATGTTGAGACTATCAGAAAGGACGAGATTGGGCGGGCCAGCTAGGGGGGCTTTGAAAGAGACTTTAACTAAGAACTGTTGGTGGTTGGCTGCCGGTAAAATGTGTCGAACTGATCCATTATCCCAGCCCTCATAGGTGGGATAGGAGGGGAGATGTTTCGCTGGGAAATAGATGTGTCGAAGTAAAAGTAGGCTAGAGGCGAAAATCAGTATTGCAAATACTACTAGAACCTTCTTGGCCAAACG